>CALVXD010000033.1 GCA_944368815.1 uncultured Bacilli bacterium | reverse complement strand
TCTGTGAGGGGCAATGAGACAAACCTCTCACTTGGAAAGAAAGAGAGGTGCAGTCGAGACTTGTCTACTCGACATGTATATGAATTTTAGTGTTATTGATAGCCAAGGTAATAAAATACATTGTGATATTATTGGAATGTTTGTTCATGATGATAAAAATTTTATAATATATACAGATAGTCAACAAAATGATAATGAAAAAGAAGTTTATGCATCTTTATATAAAATAAGTGGAAATGATATGGTATTAATTCCTATAGTAGAAGAAAGCGATTGGGATTTAGTAGATCGCTATTTAGAAGGAGTATAATTATGGACTATATAGATTTTCAACTTGTTGATGATGGAATTATTTGTATTTGTTCATATTGTGGGAAAAAAATAAAATTGTCTAGTGATAACACAAGAATATTTTTTAAAAAATTATCAGAAAATAATTATAAATACAAAGAATTAGTCATTGGTGGAACAAAAACTGTTAGATATTATGATGTAAGTAAAAAAATTATAGAAGAAGTACAAAAAAATAGGTGTAGTATTGGTAATAAAAAAGTAAAAAGGATTAATAAATATGCTGGTGTTAAAGTTGCTATTAGTGGAGCTTTATCTTTAGTTTTAATTTTAAATTCTTTGGGTTTATATAATACGTTAAATGAAAAAAAAGAAAATTTAAGTGGTAAAACGTCTATTGGAATTAGGGATAACATAGATAAGTTAAGAGTTCCAATGGAATTTACGATGCCAGTTAATGACAACACATCTTTAGAAGAAATAAATAAACCTGATTATGTTTTTGACTTTGAATTTGAGGATAGGTCAGATACTGAAACTGCAAATATAACAAGAAGTTTATATACTGATGTTATAACTAAGTACTCTAACATGTATGGTTTGCCACCTAGTATGATGATTGCAGTAGCTACTCAAGAAAGGGTAACCCACAGTACTGAAATATCTCCTGGAGGAGGATTTGGGCTTTTTCAAGTTCAAGTTGAGGGAGGTTGGAATTGGTTGGGTAAGTCCCTTTCGGCTTATAATTTTGAAACAGGTGAAATAGAAACAATAGTTGTTTGTCAAAGGGAAGATGGAACAATTGATATGAATATGTTAGCTGATTTGGATTATAATGTTAAAGTTGGTTGTATGATAATGGCTTATGATTTAAATTATTGTAACTATGATTTAATTGCAGCTTTACAGACGTATAATTCAGGATCAGGTGTTTCAGTTTTAAAGGAAGAATATGGAGAAGATTGGTTAAATCATCGTGATGGTCTTCCAGGTGGTTCACAATATGTAGAATATGTTTTATCATATATAAAAGAAGAAGATAGTCTTTTAAAATATAAAGATCCTAATGGTGAAGAATACATAGTAGATATTAATAATGTATATGAAGCTACTGTGAATAAAACAAGATAAAAAAGAAGATATATTCTTTCTTTTTTTTGAAAAGTTTGATACAATGTAATATGTAGAAATAAGGTGATTATATGGGAAAAATAATAGCGATAGTTAATCAGAAAGGTGGTGTTGGTAAGACTACTACTAGTATTAATTTATCTGCTTCTCTAGGTATATTAAAAAAGAAAGTATTATTAGTAGATTTAGATCCTCAAGGAAATGCTACTACAGGTGTAGGTTTAGAAAGAGGAGATATAAAAAATAGTATATATGAAGTACTTGTAAAAAAATGTACTGTTAATGATGCAATAGTAAAAACTAAAAGTAAAAATTTAAGTTTAATACCAGCATATTTAAATTTAGCAGGTGTAGATATGGAACTTGTTGAATTAGAAAGAGAATACAAAGAGAGAAATGAACCTTTTAGTAGGATAACAAGATTAAAAGAAGAATTATATCAAATAAAAGATAAATTTGATTTTATAATTATAGATTGTCCACCATCATTAGGAATATTAACTACTAATGCTTTAGCTGCAGCGGATTCAGTATTAATACCAGTACAATGTGAATATTTTGCATTAGAAGGAATTATGCAACTTATTAATACAATTATGTTAGCACAAAAGAAAGTAAATCCTAATTTAGATATTGAAGGTGTTTTATTAACGATGTTAACCGCTAATACTAATTTAGGATTAGAAGTTATAGAGAGCATAAGAAATTTCTTTAAAGAAAGAGTATATGATACAATTATACCAAGATTAATAAGATTAGCGGAAGCTCCATCTCATGGTAAACCTATATTAGAATATGAACCAAGAAGTAGAGGAACACTCGCTTATTTGAATTTAGCGAAGGAGGTTATAGAAAGAAATGGAACAAAAGAAGAAAGCGTTAGGTAGAGGATTAGAACAATTATTTTCTAGTGAAATATTAGATTTTGATTCATTTGAAAGTAACATTATGGAAAATGCTACTGAATCAGATATAAAAGAATTACCTATTTCTGAAATTAGACCTAATCCATATCAACCGAGAAAAACATTTAATCAAGAAGCGTTAGATGAATTAGCAGAATCTATAAAAAATTATGGTGTATTTCAACCAATCATTGTAAAAAAATCAATTAAAGGATATGACTTAGTCGCAGGTGAAAGAAGACTTAGAGCATCTAAATTAGCAGGACTTACTACTATTCCTGCAATTATAAAAGATTTTTCCGATAGTCAAATGCGAGAAATTGCATTACTTGAAAACTTACAAAGAGAGAATTTGACTGCAATAGAACTAGCATGGGCTTATAAAGGAATTATTGATAGCCTACATATAAAACAAGAAGAATTAGCGGAAAAAATAGGTAAAAGTAGAAGCCATGTTACTAATACTTTAGGATTATTGAGACTTCCAAATGATGTACAAGATATGATTTTGGATAATAAAATATCTATGGGTCATGCAAGAGTGCTTAGTAAAATGGAAGACGAAAATCAAATTGAAGAATTTGCTCATAAAATAATTGATGATAATATGAGTGTAAGAGATTTAGAAAATATAGCTTCTACTAATACAGAAATTAAGAAAAAGATACCAATAAATAGAAAAAGGGTAATTAATACTGATTATAAATATATTGAAGATGAATTACAAGAAGTGTTAGGTACAAAAGTAAAAGTTAATGATAGAAAATTAGAAAT
Organism: uncultured Bacilli bacterium; assembly: GCA_944368815.1. Lineage (GTDB taxonomy): Bacteria > Bacillota_I > Bacilli_A > RF39 > UBA660 > CALVVX01. The sequence continues at coordinate 9,081 of CALVXD010000033.1, read as the reverse complement.
ATATTTTGATTCTTCAGCAGATTTAGATAGAATTTTAGATATTATGAACATAAAAATTAAATAGCTATTAATGTTATTTAATTTTTTTTCGATATTTCTTAATAAGTAAACGGTAAAAGAAGTAATAATTATATTAATATATATTATGTTATTATAAAGGAGCAGTAAGGTAGTATGGTATTAGAGTGCTTCTTATAATTATTAAAAAATGTCTAAATTTGTATTTTAAAATTTATTGAAATATAATGATAAGTAGATGTAAAATAATAATGTAAGGGTAGTACAAGAAGGTGAGGTGTATAATGAACGGACGCGTAAAATGGTTCAACAATGAAAAAGGATATGGGTTCATCGATCATCAAACTGGTGAAGATATCTTTGTTCATTATTCCGCTATTAAACAAGATGGCTACAAAACTTTATCTGAAGGTCAACTAGTAGAGTTTGACTTAATCGAAACTCCTAAAGGTTTACAAGCAATCAATGTTATGGCAACAAGTGAAGCAAAAGTTGAGCAATAATAACAAGTTAAACTGTATTTATGACAGTTTTTCTTTTTTTTATAATGACAAATATTTTCTATTTTGCTATAATGTGTTTATGGTGATTGAAATGATTAAAGTATATAAAAATATTATTTTACTGTTTTTTATATTGATTTAGGTGTTTATAATGGATAATAAATATAATGTATATGTTGTATTATCAGCTACTAATCTTAAAATGGGAAAAATGATAAGATTTTTTACTCGATATAAATATAATCATGTTTCAATTACTTTAGATAATGAATTAAAATATATGTATTCTTTTTCAAGGCGTTATAAAAAGCCAACTTTATATGCTGGATTTGTTAAGGAATCAATGTTGAGATATGAAAATAGTAAAATAAAAATTTTTAAAATACCAATAGATAGATATACCTATAATAAAATGAAAAGATATTTCAAATTATTAGAACAAACTAAAAATAAATATTTATATAATCTATTTTCAGCATTATTTTTTGTGATTCATAAAAAAGTAAAAATAGATAAATCATTTACTTGTATTGAATTTACTTTATATACATTAAGTAGATATATACCAAAATTAAATATAAAAGATTATGAATTTTATTCAATAAAAGATTTAGATAACATATTAAACGAATATTTAATATATGAGGGGAATTTTATTATGAGTGATAAATTATCTTGGAAAAATGATAGTTATCTAGATGATAGCCATATATTAAGTGGATATTTTGGGGTAATAAAAAATATATTTATATTAATATATCGTTTTGTTAGGTATTAAGGAGGAAGTATGCTAAGAATAGAAAATTTAACTAAATATTATGGTAATGTAAAGGGCGTAGAAAATTTATCAATAGAACTAAATGATGGAGAAATATTTGGATTTATTGGACCAAACGGAGCAGGGAAGTCTACTACTATTAAATGTATAATGAATTTTATTAACAAAACAAGTGGTAATATTTATATTAATGATATTTTAGTAGAAGATAAAAATTTTGAATATAAAAATTTAATTGGATATTTACCTAGTGAAATACATTTATATGACGATTATACAGTATTAGAGATGTTTAAGTACTCTTCATTATTTTATTCAAATAAAGCATTAAAAAGAGCATTAGAACTAAGTAAAAGATTGGAATTAGAAACTAATAAAAAAATAGAAGATCTTTCGCTTGGTAATTTAAAAAAGGTAGGAATAGTATTAGCGTTAATGCATGAACCAAAATTACTTATATTAGATGAGCCAACAAGTGGTTTAGATCCAATTATACAAGAAGAATTTTTCAATATATTAAAGGAAGAAAAAAAGAAAGGTACAACAATATTTTCCTCATCTCATGTACTTAGTGAAATAAAAAAAGTTTGTGATAGAGTGGGAATTATTAAAGAAGGACATTTAATAAAAGTAGATACTATTTCTAATTTTAATAAAAATAATTATTTGAATATTCATGTAGAAAGTAAAGATATAGAAAAGATATCTAAAGAATTAAATATAAATATTATAAATAATAATTTTATATATCAAGGGGACATAAATATACTTATAAATAAATTAAGTAAATATAAAATAGATAAACTTTTAATTAATGAACCAGAAACAGAAGAATTATTTATAGATTATTACAAGGAGGAAGTATGTTAAAAAGAGAATTAAAAATAACTAGAAAAAGTTTATTTATATGGTTATTTGTACTTATTTCTATATTTACTTTAGTTTTTGCAATGTATCCATATATTATGAATGAAACAAGTGGTGTATCTATGGATGAACTACTGTCAATGTTTCCTGAAGAATTTTTAAAAGCATTTAATATGGATATAGCAGATATTTCTACAGCATTAGGATGGTTAAAAACTGAAGGTATTACGTTTTTATTATTGATATATGGACTATATGCTTCAATACTTGGATCAAATATTATTTTAAAAGAAGAAAGTGATAAAACAATAGAATTTTTATATTCAAAACCAATATCTAGAAATAAAATATTAAGTACTAAAATAATGGCAGGAATAATTAATATTATTGTATTAGTTTTATTAAATACAATATTTATAAATATAGGTTTACTTATATGTAATTGTTATAATTTTAAAGAAATTAATTTATTGTGTTTAGTACCATTATTACCTACATTAGTTATATTTTTTATAAGTTTATGTATTTCTACTTTCTTTAAAAAAACAAAACAAACAATAGGAATATCTATTGCTTTAGTGTTTATAAATTATTTTATTTATACATTTGCTAGTATATCAAGTAAGATAGAAAACTTAAAGTATATTACCGTATATACACTTGCAGATATTAGAAATGTAATAAATAAAATAAACTTTAATATAATTAATGTGCCTATATCAATTATATTAATAACAATATTAATATTTATCTCTTATAAAAAATATAACAAAAAGGAATTTGTTTAAGATGGAGGGGAATAATGACGAAAAAGCATTGGTATAAATTAGATAATGTAGGAAATTTTTATTCTTTAACTAACAATAGTACAATACCTGCAGTATTTAGGTATTCTGTTACATTAAAAGATAACGTAGATTCTAAAATATTACAACAAGCATTAGAGCAATCTTTAAATTATTTCCCAAATTTTAATTGTCATTTGAAGAAAGGTTTTTTCTGGTTATATCTAGAGGCATCTGATAAAAAAGTTTACGTAGCAAAAGAAAACAAACCAATATGTTCTAAAATTTACAAAGATGAAGATGATATATTATTTAGGGTTAATTTTTATGAGAAAAGAATTAATTTAGAAATTTCTCATATCATATCTGATGGTCGTGGTAGTTTAAATTTTTTTAAATGTATAGTATATAAATACTTAATTTTAAAGTATGATATTAAAAATGTAGAAATAGAAACAGGAGCATCAAATTTTGAAAAAAATGAAGATAGTTTTGATAAATATTATACAAGACCAAAATTTAAATTTTCATTACCTAAAAAAATATATAAATATAAAAATAAAAAGAAAAAAGATACAACTTATATTGAATATCATATATCTGTAAGCAAAACATTAGAATTACCCCATAAATATAAAGTAAGTTTGACTTCTCTTTTAACTGCAGTATTAATAAAATCATATATTAATCAAATGAAAAGGGTTGAATTTAATAAAACGATAAAAATAGATATTCCTGTAGATTTAAGACAGTATTTTAAATCATATACTTCGAGAAACTTTTTTGGATTAGTATCAATATTATATAAAAATGATGGAAGTAATGATTCTTTAGAAGAAATTATTAATACTGTAAATGAGCAACTAAAAAGTAAGGTTAATATTGATAATTTAAAAGTAAGAATGAATAATATGATATATTTTGAAAAAAATTTAGCTATTAGGTTTGTTCCAATTTTCATTAAAGATATAGTATTAAAGATAGCAGATTATTTATCTAGTCAAGGTTGTACTTCAAGTATATCTAATATTGGGGAAATAACAGTTAATGAAAAATTAGAAAAATATATTGAAAACTTTAATGTATTATCTACTACAAATACATTAAAAATTACTGCATGTTCATATAAGGATGATTTATCAATAGGATTTTCTTCTAAATATATTAGTAATGATGTTATTAAAGACTTTTGTAGATTCTTCTCTAAAAATGAGATATATGGTGTAATTAATATTAGTGGAGATGATTGCTGTGAAAAAATGTAGTAAATGTATGATAGAATTTAATGGTAATTTAAAGATTTGTCCATTATGTCAATCTGAATTATATGGAAACAATACTAATAGTGTTTTTCCTAAATTGAATTATAAAAAAAATAAACTATTATATAAAATATTACTTTTTGTATCTTTTTGTATTGGTATATTGTTTGCTTTTATCGAATATAACATGCATTCATCGTTATATATTACAAAATACGTTATATTTGGATTAATTACTAATTATGTTTTAATAAAATTTATTCATAATAATTATAAAAATGTATTAAAAATGATGAATGGGTATTTTTTTGTATTAATAATATTATTTTTATTATGGTTTTGGATAACTAAAAGTTTAATTATAACTACTTATTTAGTTCCTGTATTGTGTATAATAATATTTATATTTAATAGTATTACTTTATTAGTTTTAAAAGATTCTTATTTAATAAAATTTGTTAAAACAATATTATCAGATTGTTTAGTTGGTTTAATACCTTTATTATTAGTATATTTTAAATTAACAACATTTGATTTATTATCATATATTTGTGTATTATTAGATATTATAGTTTTTATTGGATTATTAATATTTTGCAAAGATAATGTAATCGAAGAAATAAAAAAGATTTTTAATTTTTAATATTAAAATAAAAAAAGGTTAATTTTAATTAACCTTTTTTATATAAAAGTCGATTAGTTCGACTAAATTCATTATGGAGCGTTTACTAAAGGGGTTACGCACACTTTAGTAAAAAGTTCAGTTGTATTTGATGTATTAATTATAACGTGATTAGAAGATTATTACAACATCTGTGTAATGATTTTTAATTTACTCAAGATTATTTACATAAATATCGATTTCTTTCTTAAACTTTTTTAGCATTTTATCATATTTTTCTATATAATCGGGGGTATCTTTAAAATAGTTAGGATTTAAATATAGATAATTGTATATTTCACCATTATCAATTTTTTTTGCAAAAATTTTATAATAATCTATTAATGATTTCTTCTCTATAAACTTATAATGTGCTAATGATTTAAGATATTGTTCGTTCTTATTATGGCCAAATCTTTTTTCAATTTCCAAAATTTTTTCTTCATTTAAAATAGTTGAATCTGTCATATAATCAGCATCCAAATTATTTTTTGTGGAATTAAGAATAGAGATTTGTCTTAATATGCAAGCTGCACATATACCACAATGATTTATTCCTAAACCATTTCTATTATAAAATGCTTTTGTTCCTGGCATTTTAGAACATGTCTTTGTTTGGGAAATCAATTCGTTCCATTCATTTGGTATTAAATTTAAAACATCTGCCTTTGTCATAAAGTTAAATGGATTTAAAATTTTAATATCAATATCTAATTTTTCTAAAATTTTATTTATTAAATAAATAGTTTTAGGATGAGTAGTTCTAGTCACTCTTCTTCTAAAGTAAAAAACTGGATTTAATGTCATAATGCCATTTTCATAAATTTTTATTTCCTTTATCTTAAAATAATCAGCGTATAATAAACAACTTGCAATAAAAGCCAGTGATCTAGTCCTTTGGGTTAATTGATTTTTTTGATTTAAATTTACTTTTGGTATTATTATATGTGAAGAATTTTGACAGTAATTTCTTATGTACTTATCATATGAGTTTATTGCTTTACTCTTTTCGATTTTATTTGTAGAATATGTTATAAATAATGTTTTATTGTTTTTTTCTTGACTAGCACCGGCTAAGGCATCTAAACCACCAGAAAGTAAAGCAATGCTATTATATTTAATTCCTAATGGTAATTTGCTAGGCACTATTATTTTCTTTTTTTCATTTTTTTTAATAAATGAAATATTAAATTTTTCACCATTTGTCATAAACTGAATTAATGAATTAAGTTCTGGCTTAATTCTATCTAATTGAATTTTATTATTAACAGGTATTTCAATAGATAAAAGTTTAGAGTTATCGTTATTTTCGTTCCTTTTTGTATAGAAGTCAAGATAGCATATGCTATAAAAGGTATCAATTACATCTAGTATAATACTATTATCATAATAACAGATATAATCCATATTATCTTCATTAAAATGTAATTTATATGGATCACAATGTTTTTCATTATAAAAGACATTCATAAATTACCCCCAAATGTTTTCAAGAAGTTTTTTGCCTAAAACTCCAAATTTCTTTTGTAAAAAAGGAATATTTTCATAATTATTTAATATTTCGTTTTGCTCATCTATATTTATTGTAATACCTATTTGTTTATTTAGTTCATTGTCTATATCTTGCTGTAATTTTTCGTCATCAAAGTTTTGATCTTTTGAAGCTGCTTCTTCATAAATAAATGATTCTATTTTATCTCTTAAAAAAACTTTAATCATTGAAAATATACATTTTATTGCATCTAGTAAGTTTAATTCTGGTGATTCATTTGTGGCACTTAAAACTTCTACTATGGTTTGTCTCAAAATTGGCTCTTCATTATTACTTATTATGTCAGTTAATAATTGCACTTTCTCATTGAAGCTTTTACTTTGATAACCAGAAATTCCTAATCCAGATATACCTTTTTTTCTAATTGTGTTAGAAATTCTTATTATATTGGAAATACTTGAGCAAAACTCTGTACTGCTAATAGAATTAGAAATGTTTGTATACATTTTACTACTACCATTTTTAGGGTACATTACTGCGGATATTATTTTGTTTAATTTATTTATATCTATTTTATCATTTGAGGATAACATTTCATCAATCTTTTTTTTAGCATTTTCATATGTTCTTCTAGTAGAAGTTCCCATTTTATCGCCTCCAATTTAATTTAGTATTATATCATAATTTGTTAAAAAATGGTATAATATCATCAAGGTGATTTTGATGCTAGCACATATAATTCCGGAAACATATTTAAAATCATGGAAAAATGAAAAAGTAAATAGCACTTATGTCTTTAATAAGGGACTATTAATACCAGAAAATAAAAATTTAAATAGTATGTCAAACACATTATTTGCACTACATAATGAATATATATTAAGCTATGAAAAGTGTAGTTCGCATATATATCAAAATATATATGATGATTTATACGATGAGTTGGATAAAAAATATGATATTTTTTATAGAAAGACTAAATTAACTTCAAAAGCTTTAAGGATTTTTATTAATAATATTTATAATGAAGATAATATAGAAGTTTTCACAAAACAAGGATTTGAAGTTCGAATTACTAAATTAAAAGATGATATAAAACAATTTTGGAAAAAAAACATTGAAACAATTATTGAAAAATTTTTTAATAAAAATTATGAAAATAACTGGAAAAATTTCATTAATTTCATAAGCAAAAATTTTGTTGATAATCAAAGCTTAATTGATATTGCGGAATATTATGATTATATAATAGAATTTATTAGCATACAAATATCTCGTCAGAAAGACAAATTTCAAAAAATCTACGATAAAATAGATGATATATATAAATCTAATGAACAAGATAATAACGATTCAATAGACTACTGGTTACTAGAACTTTATAAATTTATAATTTTTAAGAATGATAATAACAAATTTAAATATAATATTGTAAATTTTATTATTAATTATTTTACCAATATAGATTTTCAAATGTTTATTCTTTATAACGATAATGTGGAGTTTATTACTTCTGACAATCCAATATATCATATTAATGAAGATATAGTATTTCCTATTACTCCAAATATGTGCATATTAATTGATGAAAAATCTAAAAATAAATTAAAAACAAATATAATATTAAAAGAAATAACAAGTGATGAGGTTAAAGCTATTAATAGAAATACGCTGTGTTTTTCTAAAGCAAATGTAATTTGCACTAAAAAAGATATCCAGTCTTTCATATGATTGTTCTTAAATCTTAAAAATATTTTCCAAAAATTTATTAGGAAATTTATTAGGAAATTTATTAGGAAATTTGCTAGAAGAAATTTTAAATGTATAGTATAATTAATTTAAGAAGATTGGAGGTAATACAATGCTTGGTGTAATTGAAGATAATAGAAATGAATTTAAAATTAAATTACCTGATGATTTAGAAGAAACCGTTATAGGTTTTCTTAATAGTAAAGATGGCGGTAATATTTATATTGGTGTTGATGATAATGGAAAAGTTATTGGGCTAAAAAATAACTTAGATTTACTGCAAAGAAAAATAAAAGATTTGATAATTTCTAATATAGAACCATCTGTATTAGGCTTGTTTGATATTGAAATTTTAGAGGAAGATAATAAAAAATACATTCATATTACAGTTGCTAGAGGAACGGAAAGACCATATCATATTAAAGGTATGGGTATGACACCTGATAGTTGTTTTATCAGAGTTGGTAGTTCAAATGAAAAAATGACCACTACTTTAATTAATAAAATGTTTAGATCAAGAACTAAAGAATCTTTAAAAAACATTGTGTCTCCAATACAAGATTTAACTTTTAGACAATTAAAAATGTATTATATGGAAAAAGGATTTGATATTGGTGAAAATTTTGAAAGGCAATTAGAGTTTTACACAAATGATAATAAATTTAACTATATTGCTTATCTTTTGGCTGATAATAATAGAATTTCTATAAAGGTTGCTAAATATGTTGGTGATGATGTAGATGAAATAGAAGAATATTATGAATTTGGCGATTGCTCTTTAATAACAGCTACTTATAGAGTATTAGAAAAATTTAAAACAGAAAATAAGGTGTTTGCAAAAATTACTTATCCTGAACGTATTCAAAAATCAATGTATGATTATAATGCCGTTAGAGAAGCCATTATAAATGCTATTGTTCATAACGATTGGTCTAATGAATATCCACCAAAATTTGAATTTTTTAG
>CALVXD010000032.1 GCA_944368815.1 uncultured Bacilli bacterium | reverse complement strand
ATAACACAAAATTACATCTTTTATTTTGTAAATTAAGCAAAATAGATGACTTTTCGTAAGAAATTTGGTACAATTATAATAGGAGGAGTGTAGGAGATGTTAAAAAGAAGCAAAAAAATATTATTATTAGTTTTGGGAGTATTATTATTAGGGGGATGTAAGGCTAAGTTTGAAACAAATATGTCTATAAATGAAGATAAATCAATGAACTTGAAAATTATTGAAGGCTTTGATGATGAACTTATAAATGCAATGATGTCGATGAATGAATCTTCTAGTTTAGAAGAAATAGAAGAAGTGAAAGAATATACAGATGAAGAACAAAGAAAATTCTTGCAAGAAAATCTATTTAAAAGTGATGAAGCTTTTGCATCTGTTAAAGAAGAAGGTTTTGTGGTAGAAGAATATCAAGATAATACTTATATGGGATATATGGTAATTAAGAATATTGAAAATATTGATAATTATGTTGGAGATAATACTAATTTTTCTTTATCTAGTTATGAAGACTTTAATAGCAAAAAAATATTTACTAAAGATGGTAATGTATATAAAGGAAGAATATTATTTGAAAATGCAGAAAATGAAGAAGCTGCTGAAACATATGATATAGATTTTGAGTATGTATTTACTTTAACTTTACCAAATAAAGTTATATCAAGTAATGCTACAACAGTTTCAGAAGATGGTAAAACTTTAACTTGGAATTTAGTAAATAGTAATATTGATGCAATTGAATTTGAATTTGAGTTTCCATCAATTTTAACAATGATAAAAGATAACATGTTTATAGTAGCAGGAATTGCAATTGTAATTATTCTTATAATAGTAGTTTTAATAACTTTAATTATTAATAAGTCTAAAAAAAATAATAAAGATGTTAAAAATGGGAATAGTGAGATTAATGAGCAAGATTCAGTTATGAGCCCACAACCAGAAATACAACCGATAATGTCACAAGATACAGTTGTGAGCTCACAACCAGAAATACAACCGATAACGCCACAAGATACAGTGGTAAGTTCGCAACCAGAAATACAACCGGTAATGCCACAAGATTCAGTTGTAAATCCACAACCAGAAATACAACCGGTAATGCTACAAGATACAGTAGTAAGTTTGCAACCGGAAATACAACCAATAATGTCACAAGATTCGGTTGTAAGTCCACAACCAGAAATACAACCAATAATGTTACAAGATTCAGTTGTAAATCCACAACCAGAAATACAACCAATAATGTCACAAGATTCGGTTGTAAATCCACAACCAGAAATACAACCAATAATGTCACAAGATTCAGTTGTAAATCCACAACCAGAAATACAACCAATAATGTCACAAGAACCGGTAGTAAATGTACAACCGGAACCACAAAAGCCTATTGTAATACCGGATATAGAGATACAACCTATGGCAGCAGAACAATCAATTAACTCAGAACTGTTATTTCCACAAGAAATTGTTCCGCCTAAAGATTATAAATAGATATTAATGTCAAATAGATATAAATATCTATTTTTAATTTTACATAATTTGTAAAATTAAATGTAACCATATTTGCAACATATTAATATTTATGGTAACCTCCTGTTGACAACTATTACTATATGTGATACTTTCAAATTAGAGGTGGTAATTAATGGCAAAATTAAATAACATAGACAAAATAATTGAAGAACTAAAAAAACATAATTATTTAAAAGAATTTATTAATTTAACATTTAATTATAATTTACACGAAGAAGATAATATAGAAGTATATGTACAACATATAAAAGATGATGATATGATCTATATTTATCAAATTGGAAATAAAAATCAAATAGAATTTTTTGATTTCTTTTTAGAAGATAATAATATATATTTAGAAAAAATGGTAAGTAAAGGTATAATAACAAATTATGTTTATATAAATAAATGTATAGAGTTATATAATACTAATAATAAAGTAAATAATTTAATTAGATTTACTGCAGCATTTTATTTAGATAATAAAAAGAAGATACTATTAGAATATCTTCCTGAATATATAGTGAATATAATTGTAAAATATTAATTTTTAATAATGGGTTTACAATTATATTCTAATTCTATCAATTTATTGTTGTTAGTGATATGCGCATAAATACTATTAGTTCTAAATTCTAAATCTAATAATTTAGATATTTTAGGTTTATATCTAGTTATAATAGGTATATTAATATCTTTCTTAATACTATTTAAATATTTTTGTCCAGAACTGGTGAATCCTAATATTCTTATATAATCAACTTTTATGTTTTGTGCTTCTTCTTTGGTAAAATTAGTAAGAATATGTAATAACATTCTATTTATCTTATTATAAGTATATCTTTTAGTTTTTATATTCATGACAAGTTCATTATAATTAGAAGATTTATATATACTTTTAATTATTCTATTTTCTATTCCTTCATCTACAGTCTGATAAATATTTAATTTATTAGAATTATTAATAATTTGATATTTTAAGTATTGATAAAAATTATCTAATGATATTGAAGTTAAATATTTATAAGTGTTACTAGGTATATAATTAGTAACATCTTTTTTTTCTAGTAATAGCTTTCTAATTAGACTAGCATTAATAATATTATTATTTATATCTTTACTATGATAATCATTCGTCCTTTTAATAGTTATAGGTGTTATTTTATAATTGTTTTTTATAATTTCTTTTATATAAGAAAGTCCTAGTAAGTCATTGGGTTTATTAATTGTAGTATTTGTAATATCATTTAAAGCTTTACTTAAAGCAGTAGGGTAATTAATACCTTGATCTAGATATTTTTTAACTATATCATTATATTCTTTATTGTTTAATTGAATATTGGCAAGATTAATTAGTTCTTGGGTGTTATCACTTTCACTACCAAATACTAAAGTATCAATTTTTAAGTGGTTTAATAGTTCTATTGCTCCTTCTGCAAATATATCAGAAGATTGAGTGGCATATCCAAAAGGTAACTCAATAAAGATATCTACACCATAGTTAAGAGCAATTCTTGTTTTATCCCATTTATTTAGTATAGATACATCTCCTCTTTGAGTAAAGTTTGAAGAACATACTACTATAATAATACTATCAGGATACATTTCTTTAACTTTCTTTAATTGATATAAATGTCCTAAATGAAAAGGGTTATATTCACATACTATACCTATAACGTTCATAAAATCACCAGCATTAATATACCATATTATTATTATTTTTACAAATAAAAAAGAAAAACATTAACTATTTTTCTTTTTAAATACAAATAATTTACTTAATACATAATTTAGTACTATTACAATAAATTGAGCAATTACTTTAGCTATTTTATCATTAATTAGTATTACTTTAACTGTTATGAACATAAATGCTAACTCAATAAGAAGAGTAGTTATTCTTGAAGATACAAACATACTAAATACTTTAATTTCTTCTTTCTTATTAGAAGTAGTTGTATTAAATACAAACTTTTTGTTGGTAATATATGCAAATATAACTGCACATATCCAAGATAAAACATTAGCAAGTATAAATAATATATTATTTTCTATATCTAAGATTAAAGAGAAAAGGAAATATGTAACAATACTTACTACTGTAGTAAGTACTCCTACGATTAAATAATTTATAATTTCTTGATATTTTTTATATAAATTAATGATATTATTCATGCTTTTTATCCTTTATATTAGTATCTTTAATTATATATATAGGTCTATTTTTAACTTCAAGATATACTTTAGATAAATATTGTCCAATAATACCTATACAGAATAATTGAACACCACTTACAAAGAAGATAATACAGGCAAGGCTTGGCCAACCAGAAGTTGGATCTCCAAATATTAATGTTCTAATAACTATAAATATTATTATAATAAATGATATTAAGCAAAATAGAACACCAATAATTGATGATACAATAAGGGGAGCAGTAGAGAATCCTACAATTCCATCAATGGCATAAGAAAATAGTTTCCAAAAATTCCATTTTGTAGTACCAGCCACTCTTTCTTGATTTTCAAATTCAATCCATTTTGTTTTAAACCCAACAAAACTAAATAACCCTTTAGAGTATCTATTATATTCTTTCATATTGATAATAGCATTAACCATTTGTCTAGTCATAAGACGATAGTCTCTAGCACCTGCAACCATTTCTGTTTTAGATATCTTTGCAATTATTTTATAAAACCATCTAGTAAATGTTTTTCTTAAAAATGAATAACCATTTCTACTAGTACTTTTTGTGGCAACACAATCGTATCCTTCTTCAGTTATACCTTTAATCATTTCTGGTAAAAGAGAAGGGGGATCTTGCAGGTCAACATCCATTGTTGTTATAAAGTCACCACTACTAAGTTCTAATCCTGCATACATTGCAGCTTCTTTTCCAAAGTTTCTAGAAAAGTCAATAAATTTAACCCTTTTATCCTTTTTAGCAAGTTCTTTCATAATTAAAGCACTATTATCTTTTGAACCATCATTTACAAATATAAATTCAAAGTCATAATCTTTTATTTCCTTACTAGTTTTATTTATTTCTTCATAAAATAGTGGAATAGCTTCTTCTTCATTGTAACAAGGAACTACAATACTAATTTTTTTCATTTTTACTCCTCCAATCGAAAATAATAATTTCTATATATATTATAACACCAATTATACTAATAATTTTAGCAATATTACTAAATGGGGCAGTATAACTAATAGATATAGAATGTTTACCTTTGTTAATTTCAAAACCAATAAAAGCAGTATCTACTAGTTCATAATCAATTTCTTTACCATCAAGTTTAATATTAAATCCTTTATCATATGGAATACTTAGTATAAAATATCCATCTTCTTCTACATTGATATTGCCATTAATATAATCTCCATATGTATTATCTTTATCTATTATAAAATTACTATGTATATCATTAATACTCTTAACTTTATCATAGTCCATAGTGTACACTTTAATATTATTAATTTCATAATGACCTTTACTAAATGTTATATCTAAATTATTGTTATCTATTACATAATGGAATGTATAATTATTATTATGATATTTCCATCCTTTATAAGATAGGGTATTTATAACATTATTAATAGTAATAGTAGTATCTTTTTTATCATTATAATTCATATCAAAAGTAACAAATATAACTTTATCTTTAACACTATCATCAAGTTTAATATTCATTGTACCATTATTTTTAGAATCAATTATATACATATTGTTTTCATTATTAATAGTTAAATTACTGTAACTTGTAAGATTTATTTCTCCAATATGTTCACTAATATTGCTTTCATATACATCGTCCATATCTTTATCCACAATAATATAATTTAATAAAGCATCAATTGTATATGGATAAGATAAACTATCAAATTCTTCTTTTGACATTAATTTATTGCTTGAGTATCCAATACTAAATACATCATTATTTACATATAAGTTATCACTAATTAAATTATAACCTTTAATCGGGTACTTAGATATTAAATATTTATTACCCATATATATATTAAATAAAGGGTTACTACTTTGGGTAATTGTGTGATAATCTTTATTATATATTTCGTTATTAAATATATTTCTAACAAAATTTGTATAATACATATTTGAAGTAGAAGAATATATAGTATTTAAATAATAATTATCATCATATACATTATTAACGTTTTCTAAAATATAAGATAAGTTACCAACTCTATAAAATGAGTCATCAGAAATGGAAATATTGCTTGTCTCTATGTTATTTAATTCTTCTTTAGTAACCAATTTATCATCAGTATTAATAGCAATACAGTATCCCATACTAAGTAAAATTATTGGAATAACAATTACATAGTTTCTATTTATTTTTTGGTATATTATAATACTTCCAATTACAACTATATAATCAATTATAAAGAACGCTAAATATTGAAATTTTAAATTTGCAAGTACTATAATTATAAATACAATTAAAGATATAATTGTCAATTTTTTTGTATTAATTTCTTTTTTTAATATTCTATTTATAGTATTTGCAATTAAATATATACAAATTGGTATTAAAGGTATAAAACTTTTACCATCAATATACATAAATCCATTTAATAAATAGTTAAATATAGGGAAGATAATTAAAATACTAATAATAATACTTAATATTCGTAGATTTTTTTTATTATTAATAATATTTTCAATTAAACTAATTATAAAGATTGATGATAGACCAATACTATAAGATTTATACATAAATAAATTAATATCTATCTTAGGAATAAATAGACTAAGAATATTTATACTAGTATTTGTATCACTTCTTCCAGACATTAAAGTATATACAGTAGGAATAAGTAATATTGAAGATATTAAAATCGGTACCATAAGTATTAATACAAACTTAAATCCTTCTTTAAACATATCTTTAAATTTGTATTTAGGATTAATACTAATATACTTAAATAAAGCATAAATACATATAGTAACAATAGCACCAACACTATAAAAATAACTAGTTAAAATAATTAATAATACATTTAAAATTAAATATTTTTTGTCTTTAGTATTAAAGTATTTATCTACTGATATAAGTGCTAATATAAGAAATAACATATAATCATTAAACATAATATGTCTATGAGTATGGAATATTATTGGTCCCGCTAATAAGAAGATAAATGTTGATATAAAAGCAACTTTACTAGAAAATTTATTATTAATCCATTTATATAACATAACACAACTTAATATTACAAGTAATACATTACTAATAATTATATAATCTACCATTTTTATAAAAGGAAATAGGTAAGATAACATAATAATTGGATTAAATAATCCGTGATAAGATAAATAATAAATATTTTGTCCCCCTCCTAAATTAAAAGCAAAATTAGGAAATAGGGAGTGGGTACTATAAAATAAATTTCTTAAATATTCGGGTATTCTAAAATGTTGACTTATCCAATCAACAGTGGACCCATAAGTGTAACCCATAATATTAACAACAATTATATATATTATAAAGAAAGAAAGAATAATACTTAAATTAATATAATCTTTTTTATTAAGTTTCTTCATTAGTATCTTCTTCCTTTGTTACAGTTTCTTTTTTTATTGTTTTAAAATAGTCATATTTTAATACCAAATCATTTTTCTTTATTATATAATTAATATAGTTATTTTTTTCTTCTAGTTCTTCATCACTTATTTTACCATTATTAGTAACTACACCACCATCAACATAGACATTTCCATCATACCAAGAATAATCACTAAAGAATGCTATTCCTTCATAGTTAGGATCTAATGCATCAGTGCCAATATAATAACTTGGATGCTCATACATACCAAATAAATTTAATACAGTAGGTAAAATATTTAATTGAGAAGTAACAGAAGTAACACTTTTGCTTTCAATTCCTTGTGCCCATATAAAGAATGGGGTATGGTTAATTAAATTATTAGATGTTTCTTTATATTTAGCAAGAATTGTTTTATCTGTTAAAGTATATAAATAGTGATCAGCATAAGCTACAATTACAGTATTGTCAAGAAGATTATTATCTTCAAGGGCTTGTAATAACATACCAATCATATCATCTGTTTCTTTTGCTTGTATTCTTGTACAATCTTCTTCAGATAAAGTTGTTCCTTCTTCTAAGGTATCTTCTGTAAGCATTTTACATACGCCTTTAGTTTGCGAAAAAGGAATATGATTAGAGTAAGTAATAATATAATTTACAAAATTAGTATCAGTAGGAAACATATTTTCATAGAATGTTTCGTTTTTTATAAGTTCAGTATCTAAATAATAAGTTTCATCTTTATAGTCTCCTAAGTCTTTTAAGCCAAAGTAATTATCATATCCCCAATTTTTGTAATTAATACCTCTTGAATAATATTCACTTGAATTCATATGAAATGCATTAACTGTATATCCTAATTCTTTAAAAAGTTTAGCCATTCCATAGTCAAAATTATTCTTGTTAAAAGTATAAGCATTTTTTGTATAAGTAATTGGAGTTAAATAACCTGTGTTAACAGCAAATTCTGAATTAAATGTAGAACCTCCTCCATTATAATAAGAATAGTGATTAGTAAAATTAATTCCTTCATTCATTAATTTATATAAATTAGGCATTCCTTCTTCTGTTACTAACCAATCATCAATTCCTTCTAATTGTAAAAATATAACATTTTTACCCGTAAATATTCCTGTATATTCATTATTATGTTCTTCCTCACTTAAGAAGACATCTTCCAAAAATTCAAGCTCAGAGTCATCTCTTACTTCTTCTTCTTTTAAAAATGTTATATAAAAGTTCCTTACAGTATATTCATATAATCCAGCGACAGCCATACTTTTATTATTATCATTAAAATTAATATATATGTTTTTGAAGTTTCGCCAAGTATTCCAACTAAGATCAGAGTTAGATGGACCTAATAAAAACGGAATAAAAATGTGTGCAACTAAAAATATTAGTATTGATCTAATTAAAAATTTATAATTATTTTTGTTACAAACTGGAATGTTTTTATATCCATTGATTCCTGTATATATATAAATAATACTAACTACATATACCCATAAATTGGTACTCTTAATTGCATCAATTATGTATGAACTTCCTTCACTTGCCATTTCAAGTAAACTAAAGTCAAAAAAATTATTAGTTAAACCATAATAAACATTATTTACACAAAATATTATAAAAGATAATATTAAGAAAACAATATATATAAATTTATTATATTTATTTTTAAAAGATAATGCTAAACTTATAAACAAGAATACCCAAATAATTGTAAATAAATTAGGAACAGGTTGGTAAAATCCAAATGAATCTATTTGCTTTGCAAATATTCTTGTTGATAAATCTAATATAAAAAAAGGCAAAGCCATGTATATAATATAAATATATTTAATTAAAAAATCTCTAATTATTATTGTGTATTTTTTAGCAAAATTCTTAATTTTATCTATTTTTTTCACACAAATCACCACACAAAAATTATATCATTAAATATAATTTTTATCAAGAAATTAGTATGCAACTAATATTACTTGTCAGTAAGTTTTCACATTTTGCATTATTTAAACCAACAATGACATTTTTTAAAAGTAATTGATAAATATTTGTATAAGTGATATAATTTTTATGAGGTTATTATATGAAAGTTAAAGAGAAAATAAAGAAATCATTTATCGATTATAAATTGTTATATTATTTTATATTTTCTTCAATTATAAATGCTACTATGTTAAGATGTTTTACAGTATTTAATTATTTTGCAGTAAGGCCTTTTATTGCAGATTTAGGAATAATTTTTTTACTTAGTGCATTATCATTTTTAGTTAAAGAGAAAAATAAGAATAAATATTTTTTAATAGTAACAATAATATCAGTATTTATGTTTACGGTAAATTCAATGTATTATACTTTTTATAAATCTTTTGCATCTGTTTCATTATTATCTACATCTGTTTTTGTAGTTGATGTAGGTGATGCAATTGTAGAAAATGTTGTTCAAATTAAGGACTTAGTTTTTTTATGGCAACTAATAGGATTAATAATATTAATAAGGTATGAAAAGAAAAATAAAATAAAAGATAAAACTTATAAAGTAAACAAAAAATTAGCAAAAAAGTTTGCTTTAAGTTTTCTTGTTTGTTTTCTTTTAGTAGTAGCTATTTCTAAGCCAAGGGATTATGCTCTTTTTACTAAAGAATGGAGTAGAAAAGGAATGGTTATTAATTTTGGAATATATACTTTTCAAATAAATGATATTATTCAAAGCTTAAGGCCTCAATTAAATAACATATTTGGACACGATGTTGCTTACAAAAAAACAGTTGATTTCTATGATGAATATGGTTATGAAAATAATGATTATGAAGAAAATATTTTTACGAATATTTTTGAGGGAAAAAATTTAATTGTTATTCATGCTGAAAGTTTGCAAACTATTGCAATGGAACAAAAATTTAATGGTAAAGAAGTAACGCCAAATTTAAATAAATTAGCTAGTGAAGGCATATTTTTTAGTAACTTTTATTCACAAGTTGGTGTAGGAACAAGTAGTGATGCTGAATTTACTTTTTCAACTTCGATGATGCCTTCTTCTAATGGGACAGTTTTTGTTAATTATTATGATAGGGAATATGTAACTATTCAAAAGTTATTGAAAGAAAAGGGATACTATGTTTTTAGTATGCATGGTAATGATGGAAATTTTTGGAATAGAGATACTATGCATAAAAATATGGGATATGACATGTATTTTGATAAAGATTATTATGTAATCGATGAAACTATTGGTTTAGGTTTATCTGACAAGTCATTTTTTAGACAATCTACAGATATAATTAAAAATATTAAAGATAGTTATGATGGCCCTTTTTATGCTCATTTGATAACTCTTACTAATCATACTCCTTTTAGTGATACTTACTTACTTGATGAATTTGATACCACACTCAAAGTTAATATTAATGGACAAATAGTAGAAAGAGATTATATTAATGAAATAGTTTTAGGTAATTATTTTAGATCTGTTCACTATGAAGATGCCGCAATTGGTGAATTTATCAAAAAATTAGACGAAGCAGGATTACTAGAAAATACAGTTATTGTAATATATGGTGATCATGATGCTAGAATTGATGAAGAATACTATAATTATTTTTATAATTATGACCCATATACTGATACTGTGTTAAATAGTAATGATGAAGGATATACTTTATATAATGAATATACTTATGAATTAGATAGAAAAGTTCCTTTTATTATATGGACTAAAGATAAAGAGTATAATTTGAAAGTTGATACTCCAATGGGAATGATTGATGCAATGCCAACTTTAGGTAATATGCTTAATTTTCATAGTAAATATCAAATGGGACATGATATTTTTAGTGTTGAAGATAATATGGTGGTATTTACAGATGGTTCTTATTTAACTGACAAAATATATTATAATGCTCAAAAAGAAGAACAGTTTCCTATAACGGCTACTGCGATAAATGAAGAATATATTACTAAGAGAAGTGAATATGCTGATAAATTAATAGAAATATCTAATTATATAATTACATATGATTTAATTAAGGAAATAGAAAATGGAAGAAATTAAGGAGGGGATTTTATGAATAATGAAGAAATTACTAAACAACAAAAAAAAGTAAAAGAACTTAAAGAAAAATTAAAAAAGGAAAAGCAAAAATTGAAGTTAATAAATAATCAAAATAAAAGTAATAAATTTATAAATATGTTAAAAAAAGATGATACAGATACTTATAAATTTAAAGAAGTTCTAATTATAATGTTATTTTCTTTAGCATTAGGTTTCTTTACATGTTTTTCTATTATAACTATTTTTAATGGTGGTAGAAGTTATTTTACAGTAAGTAAAGATTTAGATAAATTTATTGATTCTTATTATACAATAGTTGATAATTATTATGGTGATTTAAACAAAGAAGATTTAGTAAATAGTGCTATTGAGGGGATGATTAATAGCGTAGGAGATGTTTATACTAATTATAGTGATAGTGATACAACAACATCATTTCTAGAAACAGTAGAAGGGACATATGAAGGAATAGGCTGTACGATAGCGCAAAAACAAACTGGGGAAATTGTAGTAATTGATATGTTTGATGATGGACCATCCGCTAAAGCAGGATTAATGATTGATGATATCATATTAAAAGTGGACGATATAGAAGCAGAAGGAAAAACAACAACTGAATTATCAGATTACATAAAAAATACTAAAAATAAAAATATAATTATAACTGTTTTACGTAATAATGAAGAAAAAGAAGTAACTGTAGTTAGAGATAAAGTAGAAGTTCCTACAGTTACTAGTGAAGTGTTAGAAAAGAACAATAAAAAGATTGGCTATATGAGTATTTCTATATTTTCTTCTATAACTGATAAACAATTTAATACGGAGTTAGAAAAATTACAAAAAGAGAATATAGAAGGTTTGATAATAGATGTAAGAGGTAATGGAGGGGGATATTTAAGCTCTGTTACTAATATACTTAATAGAATTTTAGAAAAAGATAAAGTTATTTATCAATTAGAGAGCAAAGATAAGGTTGAAAAGAAAAAAGATACAACTAAAGAATGTTTAAATATACCAATTGCTGTTTTAACAAATACTGGAAGTGCTTCTGCTTCTGAAATATTGGCATCTGCTATT
The DNA here is from genome assembly GCA_944368815.1 of uncultured Bacilli bacterium. GTDB lineage: Bacteria > Bacillota_I > Bacilli_A > RF39 > UBA660 > CALVVX01. Next base: position 498 of record CALVXD010000032.1, on the reverse strand, counting down.
AAAGAAAGTTATGGTGGATATGTGGTAGGTACAAATACTTATGGTAAAGGTACTGTTCAACAAACGTCACAACTTCCTGATGGTAGTATGCTTAAGTATACTGTTCAAAATTGGTTGACTCCAAATGGTAATTGGGTAAATGAAGTTGGTTTAGAACCAACTGATTATATAGAACTTTCAGAAGAATATTATAATAATCCTAATAATGATACAGATAGTCAATTACAAAAAGCATTAGAACTTTTAACAAAATAAAGATCGGCTAACGAAATGAAGTTGTAAAATAAAAGTAGACACAAAAAAGATGTGTTTACTTTTTCTTTGGTATAATTTAATAAAGGAGATGAAAAAATGCAAGGAAGACCTAAAGGTGGAAAAAATAAATATTACTCAAAAGAAGAAAAATTGAAATATATAAAGCAAATGTAAATGGTAAAATAAAATGTAGGAAATCGGTAAAAATAAATGTCGGTTTTCCTACATTTTATTTATTGATGA
>CALVXD010000031.1 GCA_944368815.1 uncultured Bacilli bacterium | reverse complement strand
CCCATATTATGGACGTTTCTCTTACATTTTAATTTCACTTTATGAAACTGGAATTTACTTTTTCATTTCACGAATTTATATAAAATGTAAAATATTTTAAAATTTATTGCATAAATCATAAAAATATGATACTATTTAATAAAATAGAGGAGGATAAATATGAAGTTAAAGATTAAGAAAACTTTTATGTTATTATTTGTTTTAATGATTTTAGGAGTAGGAATGGTGCCAAAAACTGAAATTAAGGCTGCTACTTGTAAAACTGATACTTACAATTATTACTTTTTGACTCATTATAATGAAGAAGCTGATTACGAGGCATTAATGGATTCAAATGAAAGTAATCCAATAGTAGCAGAAAGTACAGGTCATTTCATTAATTTATGGGGAGATGATGCTAAAGTTGTAAGCGAAGTTGTTTCAACTAGTTTTACTGATGCTGATATTAAAATGTATTGGGATTTAATAATTAAAGGAGATTACATTAAAGATTCAAATGGTTATCATATATATCATCAAGCAGGATTTTCAATTAATGATGGCGATTTAAACACAAAATATTCTAGTACACAACGTTATGTTAGAAATGAAATTGGCAATACAACTTCATCAGAATATAATACATTTGTTGCTGGGTTTAAGAAAGCTTTAGTAAATCCTGTAAAAGGTTTATCATCTGTATCTATGGATAAGAGCACTTTAAACAGTGATGATGTAGAAATTGATGTTAGAAGAGTATTTAGTGCTGATAATTTAGCATCAGATTTTGAAAGGTATCATCTTGTTTCTGAAGAATCTGATGGTTATATTTATTATAGTCCAATGAAATATACAGTGACAATCGAACATGATTGTGATGAAACAACTACACCGACACCTGAAGAACCAGAAAACAATGCAGGAACTTTTGATTTACCAATATTTATAGTTTGGGGTGTTGGAGGTGCTGCGTTAATATACTCAATATATTATTTTAGAAAATACTATAAATCACAAAAAGAAAATGTATAGTTAAATTGGAGCTAACAAAAGTTAGTTCTTTTTTTTATAAAATTATTTTTTTTTTGTCGCAAAATAAACAATTTGTGATATAATATACGAAGTTATAGGTGATTTTGTATGAAAACGGAAGATTTTGATTTTGAATTACCAGAAAAATTAATTGCACAAACCCCAATTGATAAAAGAGATAGTTCAAAAATGATGGTAGTAGATAAAGAAACAGGTAATATAGAACATCATGTATTTAGCGACATTGTTAATTTGTTAAATAAGGGCGACGTATTAGTACTTAATGATACTAAAGTAATGCCTGCTAGATTATTTGGTGTAAAAGAAGATACGCTAGCTCATATAGAAGTATTACTTTTAAAAAATATTAAAGATGATGTTTGGTCTTGTTTAGTGAAACCGGCTAAAAGGGTTAGAGTAGGTACTGTTATTTCTTTTGGAGAAGGTTTATTAAAAGCAAAATGTATAAGTATTAAAGAAGAAGGAATTCGAGAGTTTGAATTTATTTATGACGGAATATTTTATGAAATATTAGATAAATTAGGAACAATGCCACTTCCTCCATATATTAAAGAAAAATTAGAAGATAAAGATAGATATCAAACAGTATATGCTAAAAATATTGGAAGTGCTGCTGCTCCTACAGCGGGACTACATTTTACTAAGGAACTTTTAGATAAAATTAATGAAAAAGGTGTTATAATTTGTTATGTAACTTTACATGTAGGACTTGGTACATTTAGACCTGTTACAGTAGAAGATGTAACTAATCATAAAATGCATTCTGAATATTATGAAATGGATGAAGATACTGCAAATATTTTAAATAAAGCAAAAGCAGAAGGAAGAAAAATAATTAGTGTTGGTACAACATCAGTTAGAGTATTAGAAACAGTAATGAATAAATATAATAAATTTTGTAAATGCAATGGCTGGACTGATATATTTATATATCCAGGTTATAAATTTAAAGCAGTAGATAATTTAATAACAAACTTTCATTTACCTAAATCTACATTAATAATGTTAGTAAGTGCTTTAGCTAGTAAAAAAATAATTTTAAATGCTTATCATGAAGCTATAAAAAACAAATATAGATTTTTCTCTTTTGGAGACTCTATGTTTATTAAATAATAAGTATTTAGTGAGGTGTTATAATGATTAATAATGATATCATTAATGAAATTAGAAATAAAAGTGATATTGTAAGTGTTATATCAAATTATGTACCCCTTACTAAAAGAGGAAAGAATTATTTTGGGGTATGTCCTTTTCATGATGACCATTCTCCTAGTATGAGTGTTAGCCCTGAAAAACAAATATATACATGTTTTTCATGTGGTGCTACAGGTAATGTATTTACTTTTGTTTCAGAATATGAACATATAAGTTTTATTGAAGCAGTAAAACTTTTAGGTAATAAATTAGGGTATAATCTAACTACTCATGAGAAAATAGATACTAAAAGTGAGGATTATAAAATATACGAAATAGCCTCTAAATTTTATCAAAATAATTTAAGTAGTAGTTTAGGAAAAAAAGCAATAGAATATTTATTAAATAGAGGAATTGATCGAGATACTATTAAAAAATTTGGTATAGGCTTATCTTTAAGTAAAAGTACTCTTACTGATTTATTAATTAATAAGGGAATAAAATTAGATAAGTTAATTGAATTAGGACTTTCTAATACAATGTCAAATGATTTATTCTTAAATAGAATAATGTTTCCATTATATGATTTAAGTGGTAATGTAGTAGCCTTCTCAGGTCGTATATACAATATGAAAGATAGCAGTAAATATATAAACACAAAAGAAACAACTATATTTAAAAAAGGTAATTTATTATATAATTATCATAATGCAAGAGAACATTTGAAGAAAAATGATTATGTTATAATTATGGAAGGATTTATGGATGTAATTAGAGCTTCAATTGTAGGAATAAATAACTGTGTTGCCACAATGGGAACGGCATTCACCAAAGAACAAGCAAATATTATAAGGAAAATGACTGACAATGTAATACTTTGTTTTGATGGCGATAAGGCAGGAGAAGAAGCAACAATATCTGCAATTAAAGTATTGGAAGGCATAGGAATAAATCCTAAAATAATTAGATTAGAGGATGACCTAGATCCTGATGAATATATTATAAAAAATGGTAAAGATGCTTTTATTAGTAAAATAAATAAAGCAATTAATGTTATAGAATATAAATTAAGTTTATTAAAAAAAGATAAAAACTTTAATAATTTAGAAGATATATCAGAATATATTGATAATTCTATTAAAGAACTTATAAAAGTAAATGATGATATTTTAGTTGAGCTTACTTTAAAAAAGTTTGAGACAGAATATAAAATAGACTATGAAATACTTAAGAAAAAATATGAAACTTATAATAATAAAAAAAATATAAAAGAAATAAAAGCCGTAAAAGTGAATAAAAAAGGACTTACTATTTATGAAAAAGCAGAGAGAAGTTTAATTTATTACATGTTAAGAAGTGCTGATGTTTTAACACTTGTTGAACATAATATAAGTTATTTTCCTACTATGGAAATTAGGTATTTATCTAATGAAATTATAGACTTTTATCATAAATATGGTAAAATAGATGTTGCGGACTTTATTAGCTTTATATCTTCTAAAGAGGATTTATTAAAAGTTTTGTATGAAATAATAAATATGGATATGAAAGATGAGTATACTAATTTAGAAATTGAAGATTATATAAGTGTAATCAAAAAGTATTTTAAGAAAGATAAAATTAGTAAACTTGAAAAAAGTCTTAAAGAAGAAACTGATCCATTAAAGCAAGCACAAATATTAAGTGAAATAATGGCAGTAAAGGGAGTGAAATAATGATAGAAGAAATTAAAAGTTTTGAATCAAGAAAAGAAGAGTTAATTAAGAAAGGTAAAGAAACCGGTTTTATTACTTATGAACAATTAGCAACAGAACTTAAAGGATTAGATTTAGATAGTGATTCTCTTGATGAACTATATAATAGTTTAATTGAAAATAATATTCAAGTAGTAACTGAAGATGATATAAATGATGATAGTGAAAATGATGGTGGTGAAGACATTGAACTAATATTACAAGATAGTAATATTGCTAAAGAATTAACTATTAACGACCCTGTTAGAATGTATTTAAAAGAAATTGGGAAAATAAGTTTGTTATCACTTGAAGAAGAAACTGCTTTATCAGCAAGAGTAGCAGAAGGTGATGAAGAAGCTAAAAACTTACTTGCTGAATCTAATTTGCGTCTAGTAGTATCAATTGCTAAAAGATATGTAGGTAGAGGTATGTTATTTTTAGATTTAATTCAAGAAGGAAATATTGGTCTTATGAAAGCGGTAGAAAAGTTTGATGCTGATAAAGGATATAAATTTTCTACTTATGCAACATGGTGGATTAGACAAGCAATAACAAGAGCAATTGCGGATCAAGCTAGAACAATAAGAGTTCCTGTTCATATGGTTGAAACAATTAACAAGTTATCTAGATGTCAAAGACAATTAACTCTTGAATTAAATAGGGAACCAACAGATGAAGAATTAGCTAAAAAAATGGGACTTTCTGTAGATAAAATAAGGGAAGTAGTTAAAATTGCTCAAGAACCAGTTAGTTTAGAGACACCAATTGGAGAAGAAGATGATTCTCATTTAGGAGACTTTGTTAAAGATGAAAGAAGTATGTCTCCAGAAGAATTTACTATTCATGAACTTTTAAAAGATGAAATATCAGATGTTTTACTTACTTTAACAGAAAGAGAAGAACAAGTATTAAGACTCAGATTTGGACTAGATGATGGATCTTGTAAAACACTTGAAGAAGTAGGTCAAATGTTTGGAGTTACTAGAGAGAGAATTAGACAAATAGAAGCGAAAGCCTTAAGAAAATTAAGACATCCTTCTAGAAGTAGAAAACTAAAAGATTTTTTAAATGATTAAGTTATCTAAAAGATTGGAAACTGTTGCAAGTTATATAAGTGATAATGTTAAACTCGTAGATATTGGTTGTGATCATGGACTTCTTGATATATATCTTGCAAAAAATAGAAAAAATATCACTATTATAGCTAGCGATATTAATGAAAATGCATTAAATAATGCGATTTCTAATATAAAAAAATATAAATTAGAAGATATTATCGATTATAGAGTGAGTAATGGATTAAATAATATTAATAAAGATGAAATAGATACAATTGTAATATCAGGAATGGGAGCTCATACTATAGTAGGTATTTTATATACCAATATGAGAAAACTAAAGTATGTTAAAAATATAATTATTCAAAGTAATAATAACATAGATTTTTTAAGATATAAAGTGACTAAACTAGGTTATTACATAAGAGATGAAAAATTAGTAAAAGATGCAGGTATTATATATACTGTAATATATTTTGCAAAAGGAAGAAAATATTACAGTAAAAAGAAATTATATTTTGGTCCAATACTTTTAAATAATAGAGATGATTTATTTAAGGAAAAATACACGAGTGAATTAGAAAAATTAAAAATATTGTATAAATTAATTCCTAAAAATCATTATCATCATCGCTTTAAGACTTATATGAAAATAAAAATGTATAAAAGTATTAATTTATAAAGAAATTAGGCATGTAGTCATTGGTATTGTCTATTTCTTTTTTTTCTTCAATTTTGTAGTTGTTAATAGCTTCAGTAGATGCTTCAATATCTTTATTTATGTTTTTATTTTTAGGAGACGTTTCATTTTTAAATGCTGTTGCAAGTCTCATCATCGATTTCATATTATTAAGCATTGGTCCTGCTTGTTTAACAACGGGAATTGCTTGATTAATAACTCCAAGAGTTTTAGATGCATTATTTAAAAGTCCTCCCCAATTAATTCCTTTAACTGCACCAGTAATTCCTCCTAATCTTCCTAAAATTCCAGCTTTAGGGGCGACTGTTGCTCCTCTTAATCCCATTCCTAAAGGCATACCATAATTCATTCCATAGGGCATAAAATAATTATTTCCATACATAATTAACATCCTTTCTAAAATAATATATGAAATATTATAAAAATAGTGAAAAAAAATAAAATTTATGTTACAATATTTTATAGAATAAGGTGGGAGGAATTGTATGATATTAGATATTATCTTATGGCCATTTTTAATGGTATATCGTTTTTTTGATAAATTACTTAGTTTATTAAATAAACCAATTACTCCAAAAAAAAAGAAAAAAGATATAGAAAAAAATATAGAATTTGTAGATTTTACTAAAGAAGAAAATGTAAAAAACAATAAAAAAGTGCGTTATAAATATGTGGTAAAAGATGGTGGTAAAGAGATAAAAGGTTTTTTTGATGCTTATTCAAAAATTGATGTTCATTCATTTTTACTAAGTCAAGGATATCAAATTTTAAGTATTGATGAGGATAAGGTTTCTACAAAAATAGGTTTAGCAGCGTTAGCTCCAAGGAAAAAAATGAAAGCGAAAGAATTAAATTTCTTTTTAACACAACTATCTACTTATATTAAAGCAGGTATCCCTTTATCTGATGCAATGGCTATTTTAAGTAGACAAGCAAAAAAAAGGAATGATCGTTATTTATACCAAAGAATAGTTTTTGAACTTAATTCTGGTGTTTCCTTTAGTGATGCTTTAGAAAAACAAGGAGAAGTATTTCCTAAGTTACTTATAAATATGGTTAAAACATCTGAATTAACTGGTGATTTAACAGAAGTATTAGATGATATGGCTGTTTATTATAAAAATGCTGATGAAACAAGAAAACAAATAATTAGTGCAATGACATATCCGAGTATTATATTTATATTTGCTATGTGTATTTTGGCATTTATATTAATATATATAATTCCTGATTTTGTGGAAATGTATGCTGATTCTGCAATGACGCTTCCAGCTCTTACTGTAATAATAATAAATATAAGTGACTTTTTTAGATTTAATTATATTATTATAATTGTTTTTATAGTTGTTTTAATTGGTACAGTAATAGTTTTATATAAAAATGTTACACCAGTTAGATATGGGATACAATGGTTTTTAATGCATTTGCCTGTAATTAAAAGTATAATAATTTATAATGAGTTAATAATGTTTACAGGAACATTTGCATCTTTAGTTAATCATGATGTATTTATTACTGATAGTATGGAAATATTAAAGAAAGTAACTAATAATGAAATTTATAAAATAATTATTAATAAAGCTGTTACTAATTTAAGTACAGGAGAACCTTTATCTTTAGCTTTTAAAGGACATTGGGCATTTCCTGGAACAGCATATGAAATGCTTCTAACGGGAGAAAATACTGGTAGATTGGGTCCAATGATGCAAACAGTAGCAGACTATTACCAAAGTGAACAAAAAGTATTGGTTACACAACTTAAAAGTTTAATAGAACCAATTTTAATAGTATCACTTGCTATAATTGTAGGTATAATATTATTTTCAGTAATACTTCCAATGTTTACAATGTATGAAGGTATATTGTAGTAGAAAGGGTTTTGATATGTTTTATATTTTGTTTTTTATATTAGGAAGTGTAATGGGCTCATTTTTCCATGTTGTGGCTACAAGAATGTCTAATGATGAGTGTATTATAGCACCTAGTTCCCATTGTCACACATGTGATCATAAATTAAAGTGGTATGAATTAATACCAATAGTATCATATATCATACAAGGTGGTAAATGCCGTAAATGTGGTAGTTATCTTCCGCTTAGTTATTTAGTAATTGAAATAGTTACTGGTGTGTTGTATGCAGTATGTTATCATGAATATGGATTAAGTCCAAAATTAATTATAAGTGTTATTTTTATATCTATATTAATTATAGTAATTGTTAGTGACATAGAGTACATGATTATATTAGATGAAGTATTAGTATTTGGTAGTGTTATTACAATTATATTTTATTTAATATTATATGGATTAGATGTTACTGTATATCATGTACTTGATGCGGCATTAGCATTTGTAGCAATGTATGCATTGAAACTTCTAGGAGACTTTATTTTTAAAAAAGAATCTCTTGGAGGAGGAGATATTAAATTAATGTTTTTCTTTGGATTAGTAATAGGATTACCTTTATCAGTAATTACAATTTTTGTAGCAACATTCATTGCTTTTCCAATTGCTTTATTTGTTTTATTTTCAAGAAGAGATAACATGATACCTTTTGGACCATTCTTGAGTATGGCTGCAATACTTATATTAATATCAGGAATTAATACTGATGATATTGTTAATATTATAGCTAATAAGTAAGAACAATTTGTTCTTTTTTTCTATTTATGTTGTTTTAATTATTAAAATAAGTTATAATTTAATTGAAAGAATGGTGATAATATGGCATATATAGAAGTTAAAAATATTAGTAAATCATATACAATGGGAGAAGTTACTATTAAAGCAATAGATAATATATCATTTGATATTGAAAAAGGAGAATTAGTAGTAATATTAGGGCCTTCTGGTGCGGGTAAAACAACAGTATTAAATATATTAGGGGGAATGGATACTGCTGATAAAGGTAAGATAATTATTGATGGAGTAGATATATCTAAATATAAAAAGAAAGAACTTACCAATTATAGAAGATATGATATAGGATTTGTTTTTCAATTTTATAATTTAGTAGGTAATCTAACAGCCCTTGAAAATGTATCGCTTGCTAGTCAAATATGTAAGAATCCAAAAGATAGTAAAGAAACTTTAAAAAGTGTAGGACTATTAGATAGAATCAATCATTTTCCTGCCCAACTTTCAGGAGGAGAACAACAAAGAGTAAGTATTGCTAGAGCCCTTGCTAAGAATCCTAAACTACTTCTTTGTGATGAACCAACCGGGGCCCTTGACTCAAAAACGGGTAAAAAAGTATTATCTGTTCTTCAAGATACATGTCATAATACTGGTATGACAACAATTATTATTACTCATAATGCCATAATATCAGAAATGGCTGATAAAGTAATTAAAATTAAAAACGGTAAAGTAGAAGATATTATCATTAATAAAAATCCAAAACTAGTTGAGGAGATAGACTGGTAATGTTAATATATAAAAATAGCTTTAAGAAAATAAAAAAATCTTTAGGTAGATTTATATCACTAATTTTAATAGTAGCTTTAGGTAGTGCCTTTTTCTCAGGAATAAGAGAAGCCGCTAGTGATATGATAAAAACAATGGATAAATATTATGATGATACTCTTTTAATGGATTATAAGATAGTAAGTACAATGGGACTTACAGATGATGATGTTTTATCAATTAAAGAATTGTCTAGTGATTTAATTGTAGTACCTACTTATTCTTTTGATACTATTGTTGATGGAAATGTAGCAAGAATTCATGCAATTGAAGAAGATGTAAATAAAGTAAATCTTGTAACTGGAAGAATGCCTAATAGTAAAAATGAATGTTTGGTAGAAGATGGTACGTATAATATTGGCGATACAATAACAATAGAAGATAATGATTATACAAATAATAATGAATTTACAGTAGTGGGTACTATAACTAGTTCCTTATATACATATAAAAATAAAGGAATAGCTAGTGTTGGAGATGGTAAATTAGATACTTATATTTATATACTAAAAGATAACTTTGAATTAGATTATTATACTGAAATATATGTACGTGATAAAAATAGTATTGATTATGTAGCATATGAAGAAGACTATATAGAAGAAATAAATAAATTAGAAGAAAAACTAAAAGATTTAAAACCTATTAGAGAAACAATAAGATATGAAGAAATATTAAAGGAAGCTACTGATAAGATAAATGAAGCAGAAGATAAATTATTAAAAGAAAAAAATGAAAACGGCAAAAAATTAGAAGATGCTAAAAAAGAGTTAGATAATAGTAAAGAGTTAATAGAAAAATCTAAAATAGAATGGTTACAAGGTAAAAACGAATTAGAGCAAACTAAGGAAAGTACTGAAGGTGAACTCTCAAGTGCTAAAGAAAAGTTAGCACAAGGTAAAGAAGAATATATTAATGTTTTAAATAAATATGGTTTAAAAGAAGAAAAGTTAGAAAGTAAGTTAGAAGAATTAAATAGTAGTATAACTAATATCGAAAATATATTAAGTAGTTTAGAACCAGATACTCCAGAATATATTAAATATAATGCTATGTTATCAGAATTAAAAAATAATAAAAGTAACTTAGAACTTCTAATAAATACAAAAAAAGAACTTGAAGAAAATGAAAAATTATTAAAAGAGAAAGAAGAATTATGGAATAGTGAATATAATAAAGCATTAAAAGAATTAGAAACTAATTATCAAAAAATTTTAGATAGTGAAAAACAAATTGAAGAAGGATATAAAGAATATCAAGAAAATTATGATAAATATATAAGTGAAATAAAAAAAGCAGAACAGGAAATAGAAGATGCAAGGAAAGAACTTGATAAAATAGAGAAACCAAATTGGTATTTATTATCAAGAGAAGATAACAGTGGTTATACAAATTTTTATGAAAGTGCAACAAAAATAGATTCAATAGCAGCTGTATTTCCAATATTCTTTTTACTAGTAGTATTCTTAATGAGTTTAAATACTATGACAAGAATGATTGAAGAAGAAAGAAGTGAAATAGGTCTTTATGTATCTTTGGGTATAAGTAAGATAAAGATAGTTAGTAGTTACTTATTTTATGTGTTAATAGCAACTTCTTTAGGACTTATTATAGGCCTTTCTATTGGGTATGCTTATGTACCACATATTCTATACAGTGTATATAAAGCTAATTTTGTAATACCTAAATTAATTACATATGCCGAAGTAGTTCCATGTGTATCAATAATATTAATTACACTTATTCTCATGGTATCAGTAACATTAATTACAGTTAATAAAAACTTTAAATATATGCCTGCTACTTTACTTAGACCGGAAGCCCCTAAAAACGGTAAAAAAGTATTACTTGAAAGAGTAAAAATAATATGGAATAGATTATCATTTACTTGGAAAGTTACTGTTAGGAATTTATTTAGATACAAAAAAAGAATTGTAATGACTATTCTTGGAATATCAGGATGTACAGCACTTTTACTTACTGGTTTTGGAATAAGAGATAGTGTTAGTTCGTTAATAGATATTCAATATAATGAAATTCATGTATATGATTCTATGTTAGTATTAAATGAAGAACAAAATACTATTAATGAAGATATAAATAATTTATTGGAAAGTAAGGGGATAAGTAATCTATTATATACACATATGGAAAATTATACTTTTAGTGCTGATGATAAAAAAATAGATACTTATGTTCTTGCATTTGAAAATACTTCTTTATTAGATACTTACATTAAAATAAATGATTTAAATGGTAATAAATTACAATTATCTGATAATGGTGTTATTATTACTGAAAAGATGGCTGAACTTTTAGAGGTACAAGTAGGTAATACTATTCAAATTAGGAATAGTGATAATGAATTATTTATATTAAAAGTAGAAGGAATATGTGAAAATTATGTAAATAGTTATATTTATATGAATGCTAATTATTATAATAAAGTATTTGGAGATATTACTTATAATACAATTATTACTAATATTGGAGATGCTGATTATGATAAATTGTCAGAACAATTAATAGATAGTAATTATTTTAGTAGTATTCAATATACTAAAGATAATATCAGTATTTTGGAAGATATAATTGATGGTATGAATAATATTGTATATTTAATAATTGTATCTTCTAGTTTACTTGCAATAATTGTTTTATATAATTTGACTACTATTAACATAAATGAGAGAACAAGAGAAATAGCAACTTTAAAAGTATTAGGATTTCATGATAGAGAAGTATCTACCTATGTATATAGAGAAACTATAATCCTTACAATTATAGGAATAGGGTTAGGATTATTTTTAGGAGTTACTTTAAACTTATTTGTTCTTACAATTGCGGAAACAGAAGAATTATTATTTATAAAAGATATTCACTTAATTAGTTATATAATTACTTTTTTAATAATGATAGTGTTTACTATAATAGTAGAAATAATGACATATTTTATTTTAAAGAAAATAGATATGATAGATTCTTTAAAAAGCGTTGAATAAAAAAACTTTTGGGAAATGATTCCAAAAGTTTTTTATATATTATTTTCTTATAAAATAAAATCTTTAATTTTAACTTTATCAATTCCTGTTATTTTAGAAATATCATCATAAGAAAAGTTATTTTTAATCATATTTAAAATTGTTTTCTTTCGCTCTTGTTCAATTCCTTGTTCAATTCCTTGTTCAATTCCTTGCATAATACCTTGCTTTTTACCATCTTTTATTCCTTTTTTCATTCCTTTCTCATAAGCTTCTTCTTTTAAAGTATTTTGAATTCGTATTTCTTCAGCTTCATAATCCCACAAGTTTTCCAAAGTGAACATTCCATTTTTCTTTTTAATTTCTTTAATTAATTCCTCTTGACTATCAAACATAAGTATCTCTCCTTTCTTAATTATTTCTTTTACTTCATAAATAGTGCTTGCATTAAATAATGCTCCCCATGATACTATTTTAGATAATTTCTTTTTCTTTTCTTCATTGTATAAAACTTTATAACATTTATCAATATTTATATTATATATTCTTAAAAAATTAGTTGCTATTTTGCTCGTTTTTGTATCAATAATCATATCTTTACTATAAGTAAAAGGGGTATTTTTACCTATGTTAAAGTTTATTTGATATAATTCATAACGAGTAAACTTATTATAATTATTAGTTTTTCTTAATAATGAAGAGTATATATTACATAAATAACTAATATTTCGATTATATGTCCATGATTGATAACTTTTATTTATTTCAATATTTATAATTTTATTATTACAAAGTATTATTAAATCACTAAGCATTCTTTTGCTTTTTACATGTTTTATTTCTAATTCACTATTAAAGATTATCGCATCTTTATTTAATTCATTTATGCTTATACCCGTTATATCACTAATCATTTGATATAGTATGCTTGTACAACTTATAAATATAGATTTAAATGCTACATCATAACATAATTTCATTATTTTAAATTCTTGATCAACCAAAACCACACTCCCTTCTTGAGAGTTACCCCTCTATATATATTATTGATAAAAAAATTTCCATTTTACTTCTTTTTTATGAAAAAAGTTTATATTTTTGCATTTTTGAATACAATTGTTTGTGTTTTTGTTGTAAATTGTATTTAAATATTAATTTTGTTATAATTTAGTTGTATATTTTATTTAACTTTAGTATAATTTTAGTAGGTGGTGCGTCAGTTCGGCGTATAACATATAGTTGGTGGAACCCCAACCTGGTAATTCCTAGCAAGAAGCCAGTA
>CALVXD010000030.1 GCA_944368815.1 uncultured Bacilli bacterium | reverse complement strand
ACTTAAATGTTATAATAAAAGTACCTGAAAGATTGATATTTGAGATATTTTTATTGTAAAACTTAAATACAATTAAATTAGTTCGTTTCTATCAAGGAGTTGATGGACTTAAAACAGGATATACTACTACTGCTGGTTACTGTTTAACTGCTACTGCTAAAAAAGATGGAATGCGTATTATTACAGTTGTTATGAATGAACCTGATTCTGCTACTAGAAATAGCGAAACAACGGCAATGTTAGATTATGGATTTAATATGTATGGAATGGAACAACTATTAAACAAAGATAATGTTTTAGGGAAAATAAAAGTAGATTTAGGAGAAAAAGAATATGTAGAAGTAGTACCAAAAGAAGAAGTAAATATATTAAATAATAAAAATAGCAATAAAAGAAATGTTACTTATAAAGTGGAACTAAATGATGTAAAAGCACCAATTGCAGTAGGGGATAAAGTAGGGAAAATTAATGTAATTGAAAATAATAAAACAATTATGACAGTAGATGTAACCGTTAAAGAGGATATAGATAAAGCTAATATATTTATATCATATTTAAGAAATTTAAAAGATATAGTAAGTGGTAATATATAACCAATACTATATCTTTTTACAGTTAGTAATTTACTTTTTTTTAGCTTTAATTGCATTTTTACATCCATAATTATTTTGAAAATCTTTTAAATATTGTTTTAAGAAGTAAATTTTATCTAAATTATTATCGAATATTAAATCTACAAATTCTAATGCTTCCTTTAAATTAACTTCATTATACAAATATAAATTATTAAATAATTCAGGATTAATATTTTCAATTTTATATTCTATAAAATCTTCATCTATTGTTCCTTTAGTTGAAGATAAAATTAATTTTGTAAACATATTAATATTATTTTGCCATATTATTTCTTCATCAGTAGCATTAGGACATCTTAATTCAAGAGTATTCTTTGTATAAAAAGATGACCATTTTTGAAAAAAACGTATATTGGAAAAATTTAATGCTAAATATTTATCAGTTGGGATATAACCGATTAAATCTACTATTTTTTCAGCTTCATATAATTTTTCTATTTTTCTATATAATTCTTTTCTGCATGGTGGGGCATATTTTAATATGTCTTTTCTTGCACTTATTTTATCGCCATATCCAAACCTAAATATAATATTTTCATAAAGTAAATACGTTTTTATAAATATTTTCCAACTGTCTAAATTATTTTTAAATATCTTAGTTCCAACATGAATATGTCCACCAGCATTTTTATTAGTAATAGCATTTTTCTTTTTTAAATACATACATACTGTTTTTAACTTTTTCCATGTTTCAATATCATCATTCAAAATATCTGAAACTATTTCTCCTCCAAATTTTAATGATAAATCTTTTCGGGAATCCCATTCGGGGAATTCCCTTTTTATAAAAAAATTAACAAATGTAGAAATTATTCCTTCATATTCAATTTCAATGCCAAAAGTTAATCTTTTTGGTAAGTTTAATGTTTCTCTATAAGTTAAATTAAATTCACTAATTTGTATTAAAAGTTCTTGTAAATCAGATCCTCTCAATTTAGAAAACGAATCATTTTCTTCTAATTTAATAAAATTATTTATATCTTTCATATTATTTATGCCTTCTTTGCTTAATTAATACCTTGTTAGGTGAAATAAAATCATTATTGTCTTCTTTTAATAACAATAAGTTTTCTTTTTTTAGTTTAATAATTTTTCTTAATTCGTCAATTTCCGTCTTTTCAATATTTTTATAATTTATTAATGACAGATTAAATCTATCAATAAAATAGTCTTTAAAAATAATTTTATCCACTTTTTTTAAAGAAAATCCTAATAAAAGAGATAATATTAGATACATTAATGTAGAAATAGCATTTTCTTCAAACGTTTCATTCCTATATCTATAATGATTAGTATCTGTGTCATAAACATTTACAATTACTAAATTTCCTTTATATATTTGATCTTCTTCATCAAGTTGCTTTTTTTGTATTGTTTTAATATCCAATATATAAAACATTTTTTCAATCTCGTCTTTAGTCATTCCTAAAATTTCATCTATCGTTAAAGTATTAACAAATGAATTTAATTCATATTGAGTAATAGTTCTTTCATAAAATCCATTATTGTTAAGTTTCCATTTTGTACTATATTCAATTGATTTATTATATGGATAAGATTTATATTCAATTTTAGAATCTAAATTATTATTTGTAGAAGTAACTGTAGTTATCAAAGTAGCATTTTCTTTAATTTTATCACAAATAAATGGTGTTTTTCCTTTAATTTTACCTCCATAAAAAAGAATAATACTAGATAGAATAAAAGGTAATGATTTGTCAACGATTATACCACTTTTAATAAAAAAAGTAATAATAGCATTTCTAAAATTATAAAGTATTCTATGATTAATTCTATTTTCTAAATTATTTATGTCTTTTTCTAAATTCTTTAATAGCTTTTCTTTATTTAACATAAAATCACCACCCACTTTTTATAACATATATAATGCGTTATATATATTACCACAATCAAAATAAAAGTCAATAAACTATAAATATTTATTTGATATGATATAGTTATTAATAATCAAAGTAAATATTATACTAAATTATATTTTTAATAATTTAGAGTATTTATATTTTTGATAAATTATGTTATTATTAATATGACTAAAAGGAGGAAATAATATGAAATTTTATAGATGTCCAATATGTGGAAACATTATTACAGTAATTGAAGGAGACATAAAAAGAATTAGATGTTGTGGTAAGGAAATGGAAGAGTTAGTTGCTAATAGTGTTGATGCAGCAGTTGAAAAACACGTACCTGTAGTAGAAAAAAATGGGAACAATGTAAAGGTAACCGTTGGTAGTATTATTCATCCAATGGAAGAAAAACATTATATAGAATGGATTGCTATTGTAAAAGATCATGAAGTAAGTTTAAAAAAACTAGAACCTAATATGGAACCAATCGTAGAATTACCTTACATAAATAATTCTGCAGTATATGCATATTGTAATATCCATGGATTATGGAAAATTAATTTAGATTAGAAGGAATATCAAATTGCGAATATTAATTGTAGAAGACGAATTTAAACTTGCTGATGTTATAGCGAGTAGATTAAAAAAAGAACATTATACTGTAGATGTATCTTTAGACGGTGAAGAAGGATTATATAATGCACTTACTGATATATATGATTTAATTATTCTTGATGTAATGTTGCCTAAATTAAACGGATTTGAAATATTAAAAGAGATAAGAAACAAAAACATTAATTCTAAAGTAATTATGTTAACAGCTAAATCAATGTTAGATGATAAACTTACAGGATTTGATGCTGGAGCAGATGATTATCTTACAAAACCATTTCATATTGAAGAATTAATTGTGAGAATAAACGTTCAATTAAGAAAGAAAAATAGTAAAGTAAATGCAGATTATATTGAATATGGTGATATAAAATTAAATATAAAAACTTCAACATTAACATGCATTACCAATAATGAATCTATAGAGCTAGTATGTAAAGAATTTTTGTTATTAGAATACTTAATGAATAATTCTACTCAAATAGTACCCAAAGATGTTTTATACGATAAAGTGTGGGGATTAGATTCCGAAATAGAATCTAATAATTTAGAAGCATACATATCATTTATAAGAAAAAAAATAAAAGCAATAGGATCTTCCGTTAAAATTAAACCAATTAGAGGATTAGGTTATAAATTAGAGGTATCAAATGAAGAAACTTAGATTTAAAATTTTTTCTATTTTATTAATTATATTAACAATATTTATTTTAACTTTATTAATAATTTTTAATGTAGAATTATATCAAAGAGAAGCAAATGATATAAAAAGCAATATGGAAAGAATAGAAAATATTCATAATAATTTTTATATTGTAAATGATAATGTAATCATAGATGGAGATAATATTAAGCCCCTATTTATTGATACTAATGTCTATGTTGTAATGCTTGATAGTAGATATAATATAACCAATATAATAAGTTATACTAATGATGGATTAAGTAATACTGATATAATAAAATTAACAGTAGAATTTTTAAGTACTAATAAAAAATATGATATAGGCAATTTATATACCGATAGATATGCATATTCTCTAACAAATAAAAACAACTTAATAATCATGGATAATACTTATGTTAATAATAAATTAAGTTATTATTTTAGAACTTCGATATTAATATTTATATTATTAGAAATAATAATTATATATGTATCTAATCTTTTAACTAAATGGTTAATTAAACCTGTAATGGAATCATTTACAAAACAAAAACAATTTATTGTGGATGCTTCTCATGAATTAAAAACACCTCTTGCTATAATAACGGCAAGTGTTGAATCATTAGAATTAGAACCAAAAGAAAAGAAATGGTTAGATAACATAAAAAGTGAATCAGAGAGAATGAATAAATTGGTAATAGATTTATTAGATTTAGCTAAATCAGAAAATATGGATAATAAAGTACATTATAGTATTAATAATTTATCTAAAATAGTCCACAAAACTAGTTTAACATTTGAAAGTTTAATTTATGAAAATAAATTAACGATGGAAAATAATATTGAAGATAATATAATGTTTAATTGTAATCCAGATAAAATGAAACAATTGTTAGGAATTCTTTTAGATAATGCTATTAAACATAGTTTAGAAGAATCTAAAATAACTATTAATTTGTATACTGATAAAAATAATATTATTTTAGAAGTAAAAAATAGGGGAGAGCCTATATCTAAAGAAGACCAAGAAAAAATATTTGATAGATTTTATCGTGTAGATGAATCAAGAAATAGAAATAACAATAGATATGGATTAGGACTTGCTATTGCTAAAAATATAGTAACAAGTCATAATGGAAAAATATTTGTTAATTGTGAAAATGGATATACAACATTTAAAGTTATATTTAAACAAATTTAGAAATAAATTTGTTTTTTTGTTTATAAGGAAAGTTCGATTTTTGTGCCATTTATTCACTAAAATTATTGACAAACAAATGTTTATATTTTATAATGCAATTACAGGTGATGGTTGTAATATGAAAATATATAAGTCTTATAAATTTAGAATGTATCCAAATAAATTTCAAGAAGAATTAATAAATAAAACAATAGGTAGTTGTAGATTCATTTATAACCATTTTTTGGATAAAAAAGTGAGTAACGCATATAGTGGAATAAAGTTAATTCCAAATCTTTCAGAAGAAAAAATATTTCTAAAAGAAGTGGATAGTTGCGCTCTTAGAAATAGTATATTTAATTTAGAAAATGCATATAAAAGATATTATAAAAATTTAGGTGGATACCCTAAATTTAAGGTAAAAGGGATTCATAATAGTTATAAAACAAATAATATAAAAAGTACATATAAAGGTAAATATTATAATAGTATAAAATTAGATTTAAAAAATAGAATTGTAATTTTACCAAAACTGAAAGAAGTATCAATAAGAGGATATAGAAATAAAAACGCATTAAATGGAGAGATAAAAAGTGCCGTTATTAGAAAAGAAGGAAGTAAATATTATGTTAGTATATTAATAGAAGAAGATATTATTACTCAACCATTTAAACCTAATAGAATAGTAGGAATAGATTTAGGAATAAAAGACTTCTTAGTAACATCCCATAATGAAAAAATTAAAAACATAATAAAAATAAATCAAAAAAGATTAAGAGGTCTCCAAAGAGGACTTTCTAGATGTAAACTAGGAAGCAAAAATAGATATAAAATAAAATTAAAAATACAAAGGTTATTTATGAAAATAAAAAATGCACGTAAGTTTTTACTTCATACTATAACAAATAAAATAATTTTAGAAAATGACATTATTGCTGTAGAAAATTTAGATGTAGAAAGTATGAAGAAAAATCACTATATAGCCAAGAGTTTAACTGAAAATCCTATTGCAGAGATAATACGCGTCTTAAATTATAAGACAAATTGGAATAATAAAAAACTAATTCAAATAGATAGATATTATCCAAGTAGTCAATTATGTAATGTTTGTAATTATCAAAATAAGAATGTTAAGGAGTTAAGTATAAGAACATGGCAGTGTCCTCAATGTGGATGTACACATGATAGAGATTTAAATGCAGCAATAAATATAATGTGTAAAGGATTAAAGATATATATTAAAACTTACGAAAGAGAACTAATGACACCATAAATTTTGACAATTTAATATAAATAGGGTAGCGACTATCCGATCCTGGTCTATGGAGGAATATAAATTCCTATGAAGTAGAAAAAACTTACCGTGAGGTAAGTCAGTCAAAATTTATTTTGATTTTTGTTCTATTTTTTAATCTTCATTTAATCTTCAGTAAATATAATACTGATTGAAAGGAAAAATAAAAACAAATTTGAGGTGGTAAAATGAATGATAAAGAAAATAAACAAGAAAAGAAAAAAAGTAAAAAAAATATTGATATAAAGGAGGATAAAGATAATAATAAAAAAGAAGATGAAACTATTAATATAAAACAAAATACAACAACAAAGCCTAATTTTAAAAGATTTAAAAAAAATAAAATTTTAACAATTGTTATAATTGCCTTAATAATAGTTGCTTGTATTAGTGTTCCTGTAACATTATATTGGATTGATAATGGAAATCCATTTGTTAATAAAGCAAAAATAGAATTACAATATACAGAAACAAATGATGATGTTGTAGAAGGGGTTTATATTACAGATGTGTCAGAAGTAGTAGAAAATGTAATGCCTGCGATAGTAGCAATTACTAGTAAAACATTAATAAGTAATGGTTGGTTTGGTCCTAATTATTTTGGTCAAAATCAATATACTGAAGGAGCAGGATCTGGTATTATTGTTGGAAAATCTGATACTGAATTATTAATTGTAACAAATAATCACGTAGTAGAAGGTGCTAGCGAACTTACTGTTCAATTTATAAATGATGTAAGTGTAGATGCTACTATTAAAGGAACTTCTGAAAGAAAAGATATAGCTGTTATATCTATAAAATTAACAGATATAGATACTGATACTTTAAATACTATAAAAATAGCAACAATGGGAAATAGTGATGAATTAAAAGTAGGAAATGGCGTTATAGCTATTGGTAACGCATTAGGTTATGGTCAATCTGTTACAACTGGTGTAGTTAGTGCTTTAGATAGAGAAGTTACTATAGATGATTATACAAATAAAATGATTCAAATTGATGCTGCAATTAATGGTGGTAACAGTGGTGGAGCACTTCTTAACAGTAAAGGAGAAGTAGTAGGAATAAACTCTGCTAAATATTCTTCAAGTGGTAGTGATGGCGAAGCAAGTATTGAAGGAATGGGATTTGCAATACCAATATCTGATGTAAATGAATTAATAACTGATTTAATCAATGGTGAAGAAATTAGTGAAGGTGCTACTTTAGGAATTGAAGGATATATGACAAATCAAGGTTATGGAGTATCTTATAATGTTCCAACAGGATTTTATATAGCAGGAATTACTTCAGGAAGTGCTGCTGATAAAGCAGGATTAGAAATTGGTAATATTATTACAGAAATTGATGGTGAAAAAGTAGAATCAGTAAGTGATATTCAAAATGTTTTATATGATAAAAAATCTGGAGATGAAATAACATTAAAAATAAGTTATGTAAGTGGTAGAGAATACCAAGAAAAAGAAGTTAAGGTAACTTTATAACAATAAAAAAATACCTAATTACAGGTATTTTTTTATAAGCATTCAACGTAAGTATCATCTAAGCATCTAATAGCACATACACAATTTAAATTAATTGTGAAAAATGAATTAGTTGCTACAAATGGATATGTTGGTTGCAATTCTGTGTTATTAGCAAGTACTCGGAAAGTTGCACAACATCCATCTAATTTCTCTAGACGAAATACAGTTGAAGTAGTAGCTTCTGTTGGACTTTTACTAATTGGCATAGCAAATGCTGTACCATTAGAACCACAAGTATATAAAGTTACAGGCCTTGTATTGCAATATGCATTACATGATTGACCTAAGAATCCTTTATCACAAGTTTCTAAACAACTATCATTTTGACATACACTTTGTTGTAATAGTAAAATAACTTTAAGAATATCTACAATGCAATTTTCACAAGTATTTTCATTGTTATTACACATATAATCCACCCCTTTTTTATATTCAATATAACATATGTAAAAAATACAAAAAAAACACAACTAATACCTAATTAAGTATTTTTTTTAGTCATATTTCTTATAATTAATTAGGTGATATAATGAAAAAAGATACTTTCTATAAAATGGTTTTATCATTATTTGTAATTATAGTAATTAGTTTATTTATAAATTATAACTTATATTTAATTATTAATAAATATATTTGGTTTATAGCAATAATTATGTTATTTGGAGGAGGTATTTATTTTAGTTATAAATTAAATTTTTTACAACTTAGAATATTTAAAATAATAAAATATTTATTTAAAAATAAAAATAGTAAAGGTGATATTAGTACATTTGAATCAGTATCAATGACACTTGCTGCTCAAATAGGGGTAGGATCCATTGCTGGAGTATCACTTGCTATTTATCTAGGAGGGCCTGGTACTATATTTTGGATGTGGGTAAGTGGTATTATAACTTCAATTAATAGTTATGTAGAAAGTTTCTTAGGGGTTCTTTTCCAAGAAAAAGATTACAACAAAGTATTTAAAGGAGGTCCATCATACTATATAAAAAAAGGACTAAGTAATAATAAATTAGCATACTTATATGCTTTTTTAATAATTATTTCATATATAGTAGGATTTATTACAATACAGTCTAATACTATTGTAAATGCAACAAGTACATATATAGATAAATATCTTGTTTTAATAATATTAGCAATTATAAGTAGTTATATTATATTTAAAGATGTAAAAAGTATTGCAAAGTTTTCTTCAATCATTGTACCAATTATGGGACTTATTTATTTAATTGTAGGAATACAAATTATTTATAATAATATTGATAAATTAGGAAGCATGTTATCCTTAATAATTAATTCAGCCTTTAATATAAAGTCAGGACTTATTGGTTTTATAACACCAATTATTATAGGTATTCAAAGGGGAATATTTGCATGTGAAAGTGGAATAGGTACTGCTGCAATTGCATCTTCTACTACTAACGAAAAGCCTAAAAAAGAAGGATATATTCAAACATTAGGAGTTTATTTTACTATACTTATAATATGTACAATAACAGCATTTATTATTTTACTTAGTGATTATCAAACATTAAATATAATTAATCCTAATGGTATTGAAATAACAACGTATGCTTTTAACTATCACCTAGGAAATATTGGTAAATACATATTATGTTTAGTTACAATTTTGTTTGCTTATTCAACGATTATTTCTGGCTATTATTATGGAGAATCCAATTTAAAGTTTTTAATTAATAGATGTCCTAAAATAATTTTATTTATATTTAAATTATTAACAATTATTTTGCTATTTATTGGAGGATTAATTAAGCCATCAATTATTTGGAATATAGTAGATACATTAGTAGCACTTCTTGCTATTATTAACATATATAGTATTTATAAATTATTTAAATATGTATTAAAAGAATATCATAATAATTAAATATATGATAAAATATTTAAGAGGTGAATTATGAAAACAGTATTAGTAACAGGATCTAGTAGAGGACTAGGGAAAAGTATTGCATTAAAATTTGCAGAAAATAATTACAATGTAGTAATAAATTATAATAATAGTAAAAAAGAAGCATTAGAATTAGAAAAATATATAAGGGATAATTACGAAGTAGAAGTTCTTACAATTAAGGCGGATGTTGGGAATGAAATAGAAGTAAAAAATATGTTTAATGAGATAATTAATAAATTTAATACTATCGATGTTGTAGTTAATAATGCTGGCATCGCTATTGATACTATATTTGAGGACAAAACAGTAGATAATTTTCATAAAATATTAGATACAAATTTAATTGGAACATTTTTAGTAAGCAAATATGCTAGTAAATATATGTTAGAAAAAAAACATGGAAATATTATTAATATTAGTTCTACTAATGGGATAGATACTTATTATCCTTATAGTATGGATTATGATGCTTCAAAAGCAGGAGTAATATCATTAACTAAAAATTTATCAAAAGAATTATCGCCATATATAAGAGTAAATTGTGTATGTCCTGGATGGATTATAACTGATATGAGTAATAGTCTAGATAAAGAATATATGAATAAAGAAATTACTAAAATTAATTTAAAAAGATTTGCAGAACCTATGGAAATAGCTAACGTTGTTTACTTTTTAGCAAGTGACGAAGCAAGTTATGTAAATGGTTCAATAATAGTAGTAGATGGCGGAAAATAATTGACTTAATAATCAAAATAGAATATAATATTCTCTCAGGAGGGGTAATATGGAATTTACAAAAATGACACCTGAAGAATTAAAGCAGTGTATTGTTACAAAGAAAATTATTACTGAAGAAGGAACAGAAAGGAAATTTGATATATTGGATTTCTATTTATTTTCTGCGGAAAAACCTAAAGATTTTATACAAAATATTCAAGATAGTTGTAGCAAAGGAGAATTAACTCAAATTAAAAGATTTTTAACTAGTTCCCAAGATAATAGGGGAGCTCTAAACAATTATCTTTCGCCAAATAATATTATTAGAATAGAATATAACTATAAGGGACATTACATCAATGAAGCAGAAAAAACTGGTATGCTTTTATTCTTACAGGAACATGGCATACCAGTTTATGAAGTTACTTATTTTGGGTTAGCAAAAAGATATATTGACGGTCTTATGGATCTTAGTGAATATATAGAGCAACCCAAAAGTAAAATTAAAATAAAGTAATGTAAAAGGAATAAAATATTTCTTTTTTGTTTGCTTAAATATCAATATAATGATATAATCAAAAAAGAGATAGGAGAATGATCATGGGTATATTTGAAAGTATTATTTTAGGAATTGTACAAGGAATTGGAGAATTTTTGCCAATAAGTTCATCGGCACATTTAATATTAATAAGATTTTTATTTGGATTTCAAGCACTTGATCCTAGTTTTGAAAAAGCATTTGATGTTGCTCTTCACTTTGGAACGCTTATTGCAGTATTATTTGTATTTTGGGAAGATTGGCTAAAATTATGTAAGGGTGCAATTAATCTAACTTTTAAAAAGAAAAAAAATTTTGAAGGAAAAATGTTCTGGTATTTAGTAGCTGCTACTATACCTGGTGCTTTAATTGGATTTACATGCGAAGATATAATCGATAATGTAGTAAGAGGAAATGTCTTAATAATTGCAATATTATTGGCAGTTATGGGTGTGTTTATATTTTTAGGAGATAAATGGGCAGAAAATCATTACAAAATAGAAACAGATTATAAACATATGACTTTTAAACAAACTTTTTTGATAGGTATGTCTCAAGCATTAGCTATTATCCCTGGTTTTTCTAGAAGTGGAACAACTATACTAGCAGCAAGACTTATGGGAGTATCAAGAGAAGCAGCAGCAAAATTTACATTTTTATTATCAACACCAATTATATTTGGAGCTGCTATTTTAAAAGTAAAAGATTTGTTTATTAGTTTTAATGCTTCAGTAATTGTTGGAATTGTTACTTCTGCAATAGTGGGCGTTTTAAGTATTAAGTTTTTACTTAAATATATTAAGAAAAATGATTTTTCAATATTTGCTTATTATAGAGTAATAATAGCTATTATAGTAATTATTAAATTAATAGCAATGTAATAAAATTTAGAATATTGCCTTATTTCTTTAATTTAAGAAGTAAGGCTTTTATAATCAAAAAAAGTAAAATGTTTTGACAATATATATGAAATAATATATAATATTGGGAAAAAAGGAGTTAATATGTTTACTAGGGAAATAAGTTTAATAGGCAATAAAAATTTTGATGAAATACAAAAAAAATGTGTATGTGTTATTGGTATAGGTGGAGTAGGAGGACATGCGATTGAAACACTTGTTAGAGCAGGAATTAAACATATTATAATAGTTGATTATGATATAGTAGACATTACTAATAAAAATAGACAAATTATTGCTTTAGATAGTACAATTGGGAAAAAGAAAACGGATGTAATGAAGGAAAGAATATTAGAAATAAATAAAGATGCAGAAGTAATAATAATTGATGAAAAAATTAATAATGATAATATAGATATAATATTTAATTATAAAATTGATTATTTGATTGATGCTTGTGATACAGTATCTGTAAAAAAGGAATTAATAAAACAGTGCTTAAAACGAAACATAAAATTTATTAGTTCAATGGGCACTGGTAATAAACTAGATCCAAGTAAATTACAAATTTGTGATATTAGAAAAACTAACTATGATCCTTTAGCAAAAATTATTAGAAAATTTGTTAAGGATGAAAAAATAAATAATCAAGTAATGGTAGTAAGTTCTAATGAGTGCCCTAAAAAAATAAAAGGTAATATATCATCAATTAGTTATGTGCCTGCAGTTGCAGGAATTTTATGTGCTAGTTATGTAATAAATAATATTATAGAAATGGTGAGTGATAAAAATGATTGAAAAAATACAATGTAAAAAGGGTAATATATTAATTTTTAGTGATGATAATCAAATAGTTAAAAGTGATTCTAATGATACTAATGTCATTGATATATCTAAAATAAAAAATGATATTGAACAATTAGAAAAACAAAAGCAATTAATAATAAAGACAAATGCATTTAATCGAGAAACAAGAAAGAAAAATAAATTTTATACAATAATGTTAATTTTAGGTTCTCTTTTACTATTTGTAAATCCAGTATTTAATTCTTTAGCAGATGAATTATTTCTTATGAAAATGGTTAAATTTTTAACGCTAGTAACAGTACCTTTATTAACTCTTACTGAAATTTTTGGTATTTTACCTGCATATAAAAGAGATATTGAAAACAATAATAAAGTTTTAAATTTTATAGAAAAACATAAGGAAAAATTAGAAAAGAAAATAGAAAAGTTACAACATACAAGAAGTTATTCTGTTATTAGAGAGGGACAAGAATTTACAATCGCAGAAAATAAAGGAATTGTTAATGCATTACTATTATTAAAGAGTTATTATAGCCATCAGAAGTTAGTTAATGCTCAATTTACTGATTCAGAAATTTTAAAAGCAGATATTAAACTTAAATTTGCTGAACCATTTATAGCCTGTGAAGTTGATGGATATAATCAAGATATTGTTATTGATGAAGTATATGATAATTTTATTAAAGCAAAGCAAGAAGAATTAACTGAAGAAGTTAAAGGGAAAAGAAAAATAAAAAAATAATATTTAATAAATAATAGAAATTATAATCAAAATTAATAATATATAAGTAAAAAAGAAAACTAAAACTGTAGTTTTCTTCAGACTGTTGACAAAGTCGTAAGATTTTGAAAATAGTCTTTTTATTTTTCTAAAAATGATATATAATGAATATGCG
>CALVXD010000029.1 GCA_944368815.1 uncultured Bacilli bacterium | reverse complement strand
GGGCATTATACCCTTTTTTTTATATAATTATTTAAAAACTTGTTTTTTATTTATGTATTTAGAATGCAATAGCATACATACGAATACATACGCAAGTATAAAAATACAAAAAAACTAGATTTTTCAAGATCTAGAAGACTTTTTTATTTACTAACTGTCAAACTCGGGGGACAAGATGACTTCAACATTTAGTAGTAAATAAGTATCGGGTAACACCGATATTTTTTAATTTTTAATTGACTTTGAATATACTAAATGATATAATTATTTTGATAATAGGAGGCTACTTGTATGAAGGTAATGAAAAGAAGTTTTGGATTTATTTTAACGGTAAGTATTCTTTCTTTAATAGTCTTATTTACCGCGGTATTTTTTTTGACTAGAGGTAATAAAACTATGTTTAAAAGTAGTGGTTATATAATTTCTTTTGAAAAAGGAAATACTGTTGTAGATAAATTTGAAGAGGGAACTGAATATAAAGAAAATTTAAATGGAGAATTAGTTTTTAAAAATACAGAAAATAAAAAAACTACTTCATCATTAGATAATTTTATTCACTATAAAAATGGGGATATTGCTTATTTACAAAATGGTGTAATTCTTGATTTGTCTAAAATTAATGAAACAATTATACCGTATTATAATATAACAAACAAATCGCTAATAGAAAAAGAAGACAGAAAATATATAATAAAAACAATTAATGGTAATTTGGAAATAAGTAATTGGCTAGGAAAAATAAGTGAAAATAAATATATAATATCTGGAGAAAAATTAACTTTAAAATTAGCAGGTAGTGCTGATATATTGTATTCTAGTGAAAATTTCTTTGAATTTAGTTACATAGAAAATGGAGTAGTAGTTATTTCTGATGGGGTTAATACAAGAAGTGCTACTGCAGATGAAACTTATTTTTATATTGGAGAAAATACTGTTATAAATTTGGGCGATAAAAATATTTATTTTAATAACGAAGAAAAAGTATCTTTAGAACAAATTACTATAAATGGAGATGAGAATATTGATATAATACCTCCAGAACAAGAAAAACCAAATGATAGTGGAAATACAGATGGAGACCAGACAGGTAATAACAATGAAGGACAAGGTGGAAACAATGGACAAGATGGAGGAAATGATCAAGGTCAAACGGGAGGAAATGAAACTGAAAATCCTGATGGT
Source organism: uncultured Bacilli bacterium (assembly GCA_944368815.1). GTDB lineage: Bacteria > Bacillota_I > Bacilli_A > RF39 > UBA660 > CALVVX01. Next base: position 12,516 of record CALVXD010000029.1, on the reverse strand, counting down.
GAAGATAAACCTGAAGAGCCAGAAGTAACTGTCACTAAAAATCCTCAATTTAAATTAATTGAAGCTACTGTAACTGCAAATAAAATGGATTTATTAATTGGGGTTATAGATACTTATAAAGTTATAAGTGGTGACTTGAATATTTCTATTACAAATATGAAAACAGCTAAAACAGTATATACAAATACAGTAAGTGGAGACTCTACTACTATAGAAATATCTACTGCAATGGGACTTTTAGAACCAGATACTAATTATATAGTATCCATTGTAGGAAATTATCAAACTGAAGAATTAACTTATGAAAGACAATATTTCCAAAGAGTATTTAGAACAGAAACTTTAGGAATTAAATTAGAAAAAGATTATGCTTCTGTTGATAAATTATCTTTCTTAGTAACAATGGATGAAAAAACTTATGTAAATGAATTTGATTTAACATTATATGATAGTAATAATGAAGAAGTAAAAACAGAACATATTATTGTTAATGATAGAAAAGAAATAGCAATATTATTTGATGGACTTACATCAAACAGTTCATATACAGGTGTCTTAAGAAATGTAAATTATGCTAATATTATTTATAGTGATATTAATGAAGATGGTGGATTTAGACCTGATGGTAGTTATACGTTGGCATTAAATTTAAAAACTTTGAAGAGACCTCCAATGGTAAGTGGGCTAAAAGGTGAAGTAAATAAAGATGAAAATTCTGTTAAACTTAGTATTGAAAATATAGAAGATACTGATAAAGGACTAACTAAGTTTAGATATGAAATATATGAATATAATATGACTACACCTGGAGAAGAAGGGGAACCTGTAAAAGTTATTGAAACCAAAGATGCTAAAAGCATAGATGTTCCAATTGATGGTGTAGATTTAAAAATGAATCAAACTTATAGATTTAAAGTTGTAGTAGAATATTATGATAATGAGAAAACTGTAGAATATGAAACAGGTTATAGTAATGGATTTGTATCAGGAGCAGCTCCAGCAATTAGGTATATAATTGATGAAGAAAAAACTACATTTAAAACTTTAGTAGGCACTTTCTTTATTGAAGATAAAAACTGTACTGTTCCTCTTGAAGGAAGAGAATGTTATTCTGAAGTAAATAATACTTATATAAGATATTATAAAGCAGGTACTGCAACAGTTACTTATTATACAGTAGATGTTAAATTTGATCCAGTAACTTTAAGTGCTTCATTTGAAGCAAGTGACTTAGAAGCAAATACAGAATATGTTGTTGAAGTATTTGGTGATATTAATTTAAAAGATGGAAATGGTAAATTAGAAAATGTTCAAATTGGAGAAAGCTTAACTGTTAAAACTAAAGAAATAGTTCCTCTTACAGTTAATTGGGGAGAAGAAAAAATAAGTAATGAAGAAAAGGTATTTTCATTAGGAGGAAACCAACTTGCTTCTACTAAAGAAAGTGATGCCGAAGCAGCAGGACTTATTAATTTAAAAATTAATGTTTATGGTAGTAACACACAAAATATAGAGGATGGAACTTTTATTGGTGAAATAACAAAAGTATCTAATATCAAACAAGATTTTTATGACAACAAATTTAAAATAGATTCTATGGATACTTTTGGTCTTACAATTGATGATTTAAAAAGAAAAACAGATGGCTTACTAACAAGATATTATATTTTTGAAATAACAGATGCTTATTATAATACAAATAAAAATACTATTCCAATTGAAAATAATATTTATGCATTTGAAATAGATAAAAGTTTAATAGCAGATGATATTTTAGGGGATCCTGAAATAACTGTTGATATTAAAACTGTAAACAATGTAGCAAGTTCTGCTGTTGTTAATGCTAAATATGATTATAATAATTTACTAGTATTATATCCTGATGCTGATATAAAAATAATTATGGGTGCATGTAATGCTATAACAAATAAGTGCTTTGATTTACCAGCAACTAGTATTACTGATGGAACTGGAGTATATACACAAACATTTGAAATTGGTGCTGGAACTGATTATTATATAGAAGATGAGATTTCTAAAGATGGTAAAATAACATTATTTAGAGGTAATAAATATAAATTTAGATTTTATATAACAGTAGATGGAGATAAAGATGGTACAATTGATTATTATTATCCAGGTAGAATAGATAAAGAATATGTATCATCTGCAGCAGTATCAATTGATAAAAAGGCTCCTACTGTTAATATGCAAATAAAATCAAGTACAACAAATAGTATAACTTATTCTTATTATATTAGTGATGGAGATAAAACTATTTATAAAGAAGCAGATGAATTAAATTATAGTTTATATTATAAAGTTGGGGAAGAAGAGAAAAAGATAGAATTTGAAAACTTTAAAAATGGGGAATTCACAATTGAAGGATTATCAAATAATACAAGATATGATATATATTATAAAGTAGCTAGTATAAAAAATGGTAATCCAGAAGATGATGTAAAAAATGGATTTGAAGGTAAATATACATTTGATGGATTTTATAATGGTGATACTTATGGACTTAAATATAGTATAGTTAATAATGAAATAAGTAATAAAGTAGTAGTAAAAATATTAAATACTGATGGAATAGAAGAATTAATTAAGAGAACATCAGCATATCAAGTAGTAATTAAGTATAAAAATGAAATTGTATATGATAAAGTATTTACTGATTTCCAAGAATGTACTGATGATAGTTGTTTATTATTTAAAGATATAAAGTATGCTGAAGTAGAAAACTATAATGATAAAGATTTAAAAGTAGAAGTATATGCAGTATATGATAATGGTCTTATTGGTAATACTTCAGAAATTGGATATTTAGTTCAACAAAATAGTAATGATAAAGGACAAGGTACTTATTTAGTACTTGATGAGAATAGAAATATAGTGGAAGCTACAGGCCTTCCGGGAATATATTGGTATGATAAAGGGACAAGTGCTACTAACTTTAATTTGTACAATATAATTTATGGTGGTAAATTAGTAGATTATACACATCCTAATATTAATAAAAAGTTAAATGTTCCTTGTAATAAAACTGAGGAAGGATTAAAACACGGTAATTATACAATAAACTTTAAATCATTAGCAAAAACTACTGCTACAGTAGAAGGAACTGATACATTTAAGTTCTATAGTATTACGCCAGACATTAGTACTTCTTATGAACCAGTAATTAATGGTGCTGATATAACAATAGATACAACAGGAATAACTAAAAATATGTTAACAAAAGGATTTATTAGCGAAGATGGAAAATATTATATTTATTTAGAATTATTTGATAATGAAGGAAGTCCTATTGATACATTTAAGCAAGAAATAAAACTAAATGAAGAAAATAAAGTTGATATGACTAACTTTAATATCTATAATTTGGATGATGCAACAACATATAAATATAAGATTTTTGCTAAATTAGATAAAAATGGTGAAGTATATACTCAACTTAATGATATTGGTACTTGTGAAGAAGGAAACTGTGTTCCTGTAGAATATACTTTTGATACGTTAAAGGGAGAGCAATTATTTGGAGGAATAACATATAATCATACATCAGAAAGTACAGAAGATAAATATTTAACAAGAAAGGTTAATTTTGATTTAACTTTAAATAATGAACTAGTTAATTTTGGTAAGAATTATGATTTGCTTATAAATTTATATGAGCAAGATGAGGTTATAGGTACAACCACTATTAGTAATGATCAAATATTAAATAATGCTAATGTTAAGTTTGAGTTTGATATTACTGATTCAGTTGATGCAATATATGGAGCAGATTACTTTAGATTAGAATTAATTGCTATTACTGATACTACACAAACTGATGAAAATGTAGAAATATATAATAACTTTATAGTACTAGATGAATTAAAACAACCACTTATGAGTGCTACTAAAAGAGCTAATACTACTAAAGATGGTGATGAATTTATATATTCAATAGAACTTGATGTTGGTATTACTGATATTGATAAAGTAATTACAAATGGAGTTTATACAGTAAAACTATTTGACCATTATGATAAAGAAGTAGCTAAAATAGAAAACTTATCAGTAGATGAACTTAAAACTATTAAGTTTGCTACTAAAGTGGATGTTCCTGACAAATATAATGTTCAAGTAGAATTAGTACCTGATAAGAAATACAATATAGAAATAAGTTATGAAACTTATACAAATAACTTTAGTTTAAGACAAGAAGCAGAAGCCGCTGGACAACCATATGAAAATTATACAAAAAAGAAAAATGTCTTTAATATTGATGTATATACTACTGGTGAGTCAGGAGTATCATTAGGAGACGTTTCTATAACACCAACTGCTAATACATTAGTAATGTCTTTCTTTAATAGTTCAAACTTAGAGAAAGTTACATATATGGATTATTCAATTGCTAAATCTAGTGATCCGTCACAAGTATATGCAAGCGGTAAATATGAAATAGGGGAAGGTAAAGAGAAAAACTTTATAGCAGTTGATGATGGTGTGAAAGGAAAATATTATAATTTTATAGTGGATAAAGAAGGACTTAACTTTGAACTTAATACAGGTTATATTGTAACATTTAGATTCTATGTAACAGCAGAAGATGGTTCTTATCAACCAGTAACTACATCAAATAATGTAGTACCAGTAATTAGAGTAGAATAAGGAGGCAATTATGAGGAAATATGATAAAAGAAATAAAATATATTTTGGTTTAGTAATACTTGCTAGTTTAATTTTAATTATCATCTTTTCCTTTTTTATTGCCAAAGTAATTAAAAATGGAAAAATAGAATATTTTATTGATTCAGGATCAATATTATATGATAAAGATAAAAATTTAATTAAATTAGAAAGTGAATCAGTATTAAAAATTAAATGGAATGATGAATATTATCTTATGGAAGATAAAAACATGTATTTATTAGGAACAAATGGTATTATTTATAATCCTAGCAAAGATATAATGCAATTATATGGAAAATATTACGAAGTAACTTCTGGAGGAGAAGATAATGTAGTTGTTTACGAAGATGAAACTGTTGTTAGAACGACAGAAAGTAAATTTTTGAAAATTGCAGATCGTAAATATTTAATAATAGATCCAGTTATAAAAACTGAAAATGGTAGTTTAAATACAAAGAATTATTTAATAGTAGAACTTGATAAAATGGGAAATGCAACACTAATAAACAATGAAGTTAATTTAAAAACATTTGAACCTACTACTATTATTACATCTAATTTTACGTTTGATATTGCCAATGAACAATTAACAATATCTGATCAAATAATAGATTTAAAGAAAATTATTGGAAGTACAAATCAGTATGTAAAACCAGAAGAAAATCCAAGTGATGGTGAAGATGATAATTCTTCTGATAATAATCAAGGAAATAATTCTGGAAATAATCAAGGTAATATTGGCGGAAATACTGGTGGTAACACTGGAGAAAGTGGCAATAACGAAGGACAAACTGGAGGAAATAATAACGATGATGAAAATATTGATGATATCATAGATAAAACAAAAACAACATCAATTATTTCTGTAAATCCATCTGTTGGAAATATCTCTATTGATTATGTAATTTATGATCCATTAAATGAGTATGAATCAGTATTTGTAGAAGTAAGAGATAATAACAATACATTAGTTAGTGTTGGTTACTTTGATAAAATGAATACTAATTTTATAATAACAGGATTAAAAGCAAATACAACATATAATTTAACTTTTAAATATGTATATTATCGTGAAGGTGTTAGAGTAGAAGAAAAATTTGATGAAGCTAGTGTTACAGTAGGAAAACCAAATATATCTTTAAGAGTAGATAAAGTAACTAGTAAAGCAATTTATTATACAGTACTTCTTGATAAAGACTATTCACTTGATACATTAACAGTTAATTTAGTAAGTGACCTAGAAGGTGGAGGTCAAGTAGAGTACTCTAATACATTTGATAGTAATACACTTGCTAATAAAGAAAGTGTATCAGGTTCATTTAGTTATAGTGATATTGGACAATTTGCTACATTATATGTAAATAATGTTAAATTTAGTGGTTATCCAATAAATATAGATGCTAAATATAAAGTAGTAATGAAATAAAAGGAGGCTATTATGAATAAAAAGGAGAAAATAAAAGAATTTATAAATAAACATTATGTAATATTAATACCAATATGTTTAATAATTATTTTAATTCTTGCATTTGCAATATATAATATTCATAGATTGTATGTAAATCATACTACAGATGAAAAAGCTTCCTTTTATCAATATTTTGCAGGAAGAAAAGTAGAGTATGAAGGTACTTTAAAAATAAATAGAAAAAATAACATAGTAGACTTAGATACAGGAAAACAAAAAATAGATTTAACAAGTGTTCCTGTGTATTATAAAGAAGATAAAGTAAAAGTATTATTACCACAAAGTATGACAATAGTAAGACCACTTTCTGGTTATAAACAAGAAAAAACAGTTAATTTTTCTACAATTACTTGGGATAAAGATAATACAGCATATTTACTTAAGTCAAATGAATATGATGCAGAAATTACTAACAGCTTCTTATACGATGGAGTAGATTTATATTTCTTCTTAACAGAAACTAATATAAAGATAGGAAATGATGAAATAACATTAAGTCCTATGTCATATATAAGAGTAAATGTTGGAAATAGTTTAGAATATTATGATCATGAAAGTGATACTTATAAAATAATGGAAATTACAACAGAACAAGTAATTGCTACTAATAAAGATTTTGAAGTTAATTTAAGTAGTGATAAAGTAACTAATTATGATGATATCATTTTATTAATGGGACCATCAAATTTAAACGAAATAAAATAATTGCAATAACATATAGATAATGTTATAATAAAATTATAATAATAAAGGAGTGATTAATATATGGAAATGGTTTTATCTAGTACAGCACTATGTATAGGTATAATGTTAGGACTTGCTTTTTTAGGATTAGGAATAGGTGTAGGACTACTAGGAGGCCGTGTTGCCGAAGCAGTAGGTAGAAACCCTGAAACTAAAAATGATGTAGTACATTCAGTAATGACAATATTAATAATTACATCAGTATTCTTATTATTCCTATTTGCATTTTGTTTCTTCTTATTATTCTTTAATCCATTAATTGTTTAGTATGATTATATATATAATTATTGGTTTTAGTATAGTTGTCCTCTTACTAGTTTTATTTATGTTCTTAATTTTAAAGAAAACTGTAGATACAGTAAGTGGACAAACTAAAACATACTTTGTAGATAAACTACAAGTATATGATGATTTAATAAATAAAAAAGAAGAAAAATTAAACGAAATAAATAAAGAATTAGAGAATAAAAAGGCGATGCTAGAGTCTGATGATAGTACAATAAATAAAAATAATTACGCATTTGATAGTAATGTTATAGATTTAATGAACAAGGCATCTTATAAACAATCAGATTTATTAGAACTACAAAAGAAAATGGATAATGATTTCCAAATAAATTATGGAAAAATAGTAAAGAAGTTTATTGATGAAATAGAACTTGATAAAGATTATGATATTAGTACTAATATTAGAAAGAAATTAGATAGTAAACTTATTTATGAATTAGAGTGTAGTCCTAATTTAATAGAAGCAATGCCAAAATATTTTAATAAGGAAGAAATAGAATTATATAATAGATTTAAATTAGAAACTAATTTAGAAGATATTAATTCTTTTGTTAATTATTTAGATGAATTAATATCAGTAACAAGCCCTTATATAGAAGTATATGTATCAAGTTCAAGATATAACTTTGATAATCTTAGTAAATATGTAAGGACAATAGTAAGTGATGATATATATAAGGGTATTAAAATAGTATTTAAAAATAAAGTATATGATTTTAGCCTTAATGAAAGGAATGTGTAATTATGGATTTAAATATCGATAAAGTTATAGATGATATAAAAAAAGATAATAATATATTTTCTGCGGGTAAAGTTATTAAAGTAAATGAATATAATGTTGAAGTAAGTGGACTTATTGATGTTGCTTTCTATGATGAAGTAGATATTGCAGGTAAAGCTAAAGGATATGTATTTGCTATTCACCCAAATAAAGTAATAGTATCTTTAACAGAAGTTGAAGATAAAATTATGCCAGGTGATTTAGTATATTCTTTAAATAAAGAATATAAATGTTTATTTAGTATTGATTCTATTGGTAAAGTAGTAGATATCTTTGGAAATGACTTAATCGCAGGAAAGAAATTTAATAACTTAATTGAAGTATCTATCGATGGGTTAGATATTCCTTTAATGGATAGGACAAGCGTAGAGCGAAGCTTACTTACAGGGATATCAGGTATAGACTTAATGTATCCGATAGGAAGAGGACAAAGACAACTTATAATTGGAGATAAAAAAACAGGTAAAACCCAAATATGTTTGGATACCATAGTTAATCAAAAAGATAAAAATGTTATATGTATATATGTTGCAATTGGTAAAACTAAAAAAGAAGTAAAAGAAATATATTATGATTTAACAAAGAATGGCGCAATATCTTATACAATTGTTATGGCATCATTTAATGATGAACTTCCTACTAAATCATATTTAACTCCTTATGTAGCATTATCAGTAGCAGAAGAATTAATGCTTCAATCATTTGATGTATTAGTAATAGTAGATGACTTAAAGAAACATGCTGATATTTATCGTCAAATATCTTTAACTAGTAATAAAGTACCAGGAAGAGATGCTTATCCATCTGATATTTTCTATGCTCATGCTAGAATGCTAGAAAAAGGATGTCAACATAAAAGTGGAGGATCTGTTACAATACTTCCAATTGTAGAAACAAAAGCAGGGGATATTACTGATTATATTTCTACAAATATTATATCTATTACTGACGGACAAATAGTTCTTTCTAAGAAAAACTTTGATAAAGGATTAAAACCAGCAATAAATTATGGATTATCTGTTTCTCGTTTAGGAGCAGCCGTTCAAAGTAAAGAACTATCGAAAGTTGGTTCTAAACTAAGAAGAGAGTTACTTGCATACCTGGATGTTAAAGATATATATGAATTATCAGATCCTAGTGAACTTAGTCCAGCCTTAAAAGAAAGTATTGATCGTGGTAATAAAATGATTAATGACTTAAAACAATATAAATATTCCCCTAAATCAGAAAGCGAAATGCAAACTTTGTTTAGTTATGTAGAAAGAGTAGAAAAGGAAGGTTAATATGGAAGTAGGTAAAATAATATCAATATTTGAAATTAGTGTTGAAGTTGTTGTCAGTGATAATACTATTAAAATAGGAGATGTATTAGAAGCTGTTGACAATTCTAAATATCGTTTTGAAGTAATTGAAATAACTAACACAACTGCTTTATGTATTAGCTTAAATTCTACTAGGGGACTTAAAAAAGGAACTATTGTTAAAAAAGTTGATGATGGACTAAAAATGGAATATTCAGATGCCTTAATGGGTAGAATATTTGATGCTTATGGAGAAGTACTTGATAATAAAGAATTTAAAAGTATTAAGAAAAAATTTATAAATAATAGTACTGTTTCAATGAAAGATTTAAATGTAGAATCATCTATGTTAAAAACGGGTATTAAAGTAATAGATTTCTTTGCTCCAATGCAGAAAGGATTTAAAATGGGACTTTTAGGAGGTGCTGGTGTAGGTAAAACTGTCCTTATAAAAGAACTTATTTATAATCTATATAATACATCTAAAATAAACTCTATATTTGTAGGAATTGGAGAAAGAAGTAGGGAAGGTAAAGAATTATATGATGATATAGTATCTTCTAACTTACTTGATAATATGACAATGGTCTTTGGACAAATGTCAAAAAACCCTGTTGTAAGAAGTAAATGTGTTCAAACAGGACTAGTAGCAGCAGAATACTTAAGAGATGAGAAAAAAGGAGACGTATTATTGTTTATTGATAATATATATCGTTATATACAAGCACGTAGTGAAATATCAATGGAACTAAAAGAAATGTTAGTAGGTAATGGTTATCCTTCATCTACTGCCGCAGAAGTATCAAAAATAGAAGAAAGATTAAGTTCTACGAAAGATGGAACAATAACTTCTTTCCAAGCTATTTATATACCGGCCGATGATTATAATGATGATGCTGTTCAAAACGTTGTATCATATATGGATGGACAAATTGTACTAGATAGACATATTGCAGAACTTGGTATATATCCTGCAATTGATGTATTTAAATCTACTAGTAGATTAGTTGATAAAGATAAAATTGGTGAAAGACACTTTAAACTAGTTGAAGAAACTCTTAGATATTTAACAAGATATCAAGAACTAGAAGAAATAATTGCTGTACTTGGTATTGATGAATTATCAGATGAAGATAAAAATATATTCCATAGATCAAGAAAACTTAGATATTATTTTTCACAACCATTACATGTATCAGAACAATTTACTAATATAAAAGGTGAATACGTAGAATTAGAAGATGTTTTAAACGATGTTGAAAATATCTTAAATGGTACATATGATAATGTTGATGAAAAAGAATTCTTCTATATAGGTAAATACAATGCACACTAGTTTTAAAGTAAGAATATTTGAACTTGATCATGGTTTAACTGAATATGAAGAAGTTAAGTTAGTTAGAATAATAAGTAAAGAATATAATTTACTAATTATGGCAGATTACTTACCATTAATCGGAGAATTTGATGGTAACATTGATATAAAAGGAGAAAATGTAGAACTATCTTTTAAAAACATTAAAGGATTTTATATGAATAGTAGTAATGTATTTAATTTAATGATAAATGAGGGAAATTATGAATTTGAGTGATGTTCTTTATAATTTAGTAGGTTTTACAGTAGTGGCTATAATATTTTTAATAATATTAGCAATTACTTTAAGATTTTTATCTAAAAAATTTTCTGTAGATAAAATAAAATTATATGGAATATTTCTAAATATGAATAATAATACTATTCTATCATTTTCTCTTATATCAATTAATTATTTATTCTTAGTATGGTGTTTAATTAACTTTCAAATGAATTATATATATTTAATATTTTCTCTTATACTAATAATACTTTCTGATATATTTGCTAAAAACTATAAAAAGATAATATTAAATGTCATAAGTGTTTTTATAGAGTGTGCATCTATTTATATAATAGATATACTTAAAGATTATATATTTAGTGAAGGATTTAATATATTATTATTTATTGTTTTAGTTCTTGTGGTAATATTCATATTCTTATATTTTACGTATACAATGTTTAGAAGTTTAAATAGTATTGTTAAATTACAAAAGGATATATCTTTATCCAAAAAGAGGGTGAAAGAATGAAAACTGATAGTTTAAAAAAAGTTGTTAAAGTTATGAACTTTCACTCTTTACTTAGAGTAGATAAAGCAAAGAAAAGAGCACAAGAACTTATGAATGTTAGTGCGGAACTTACTAAATTAATGGCTAGAATTATGTATAATAAAAACTTAATTTTAGATAAAAATATGTTAGTTCCTGATAAATCTAAACCTAAACTTAGTATATATATTGCTAGTGACTATGGATTCTGTGGTAACTTTAATGCAATGATTAATAGTCAAATATTAAAAGATGAAAATTGTTATAAGATAATTATTGGAAAACAGATAAAATATACAGATGATTTAACAATATTAAAAATTGATAAAAAAAGTTTCTATGATGAATTTGGTAGAATAGAAAAAATAATAAGAGAAGCTATATTAAATTTATCTTATAGTGAAATTAATGTTTATTATAACCATTATTATAATTCTACTACTTTTAATTTCTTAGAAAAGAAAGTATTTCCAATTGAATTTGAAGGAGAATACTATGAAGGGGAAGATTTTACATTAGAAACTGATGTTCATAAAATGTTAAGTAGTATGACAGCTTTTTATATATGTTATGAACTTAAAATGTACGAAAAGAATTGTTATGCTGCTGAAAACGTTAAAAGAAGTGTTATAACTAATTTATCATTAGATAGATTAGATGAAATAGAAGAAGTAAATAAAGCTAAAGAAATAAAAGAAAGAAATGAACAAACGATATTAAAGACAGTAGAAAATTATAAAAAAACAAAATATGTTAAGAAAGGGTAGGTATTATGAAAAAAGAAAAAGAGAAAGAAAAAAGTTTTTTATCAACTTTATTTGAGGATGATGACTTCAAAGTAAATGATAAAATATTTGAAGATGATGATGATACTACCTTTAATGAAATAAAAGATAGAACAGAAGAGTTAACTAATGAAATTATAGAAGAAGTAAAGGCTAAAAATATAGAAGAACCTAAGAAAGAAGAAATGACTATTGTTTCATCTTTTCCTAAATTAGATAGATTAGGTAGTGTAGTTCCTCATAAAATTAAATAAATTAGCAGGATAAACGCATGAGTTTTTGAAACTTATGTGTTTTTCATTTGATTAATCTTGTCTACATCAAGCAATTTAAAAA
>CALVXD010000028.1 GCA_944368815.1 uncultured Bacilli bacterium | reverse complement strand
CCACTTTAGTGGATGCAAGTAATATAGCCTTATAGGCGAAAAATAAAAACCACCAGCTATGCTGGTGGAAATTTATTTTGTTTAATTTTAAAAATACCTTGACAATTTTTTCCAATTAGTCTAAAATATAATATAAATTTGGGGATTTGCCCATGTTTGGTTGTACTAACAAATGTTTTTAAGAGGAGGAGACAAGGGCAAGAGTAATTGCTTTTGTCTCCTTTTTTGTAGATTTTTATGGAGGTACTTATGGATAATAATAGAGACTATAACGATTATTATAAGGCTTATGAAAAAAGATATAAACAAGTTTATAAAGAAAATATGTTATGGTCATCTACATTACCTACTCCTGATGTTATTAATTTTATAAATGATTATAAAATCAATAAACAAGATAGAATACTTGATCTTGGGTGTGGAGAAGGTAGAGATGCAATTTATTTATTAGAAAAAGGCTATAATGTGTTAGCAGTTGACTATTCTTTAAGTGTAATAGATATGTGTAATAAATTATCTAGTAATAAATATAAAAAACACTTTAGACAATTTGATATAATAGAGGATGAAATAGAAGAAAAATTTAATTATATTTATTCAATTGCAGTTCTTCATATGTTTGTATTAAGAGAACATAGAAATAAATTTTTGTCATTTATTAAGACCCATTTAACAGATAATGGTCATTGTTTATTATGCGTTCTTGGTGATGGTAAACAAGATTATACAACTAATATTAAAGAAGCATTTAAAGATACTAAACGAGTTGTTATGAATAATAATAAGAAATTAGATATTGCTACTACGTCTTGTAAGATAGTTAATTGGGTAGAGTTAGAAAAAGAAATTTTAGAAAATGATTTACTTATTGAAAAACAATGGGTATCAAATGATATTCCAGAGTTTAATAATTCTATGTGTGTAGTTATAAAAAGGAAGGAGATTTAATATGGCATCTATTTGGCAAAATAATAAATTATTAAGAAAATGGGAACAAAAAAACTTTAAAAAAATTGCTAATGGTAATTTTAATTACAACTTGGCTTATCTTGTTGAAAGTACTTTATTAATTTTTATTGAAAATGATTTTATACTTTCATAAAAAAATAAAATCAAAGGATAATAATTTATTATGTATTTATTCTTTAATATGTTTTCTATGCAATTTATTTACTAATTTTCATAGAAAAGAAATTTGTTATATTTATAGTATTTTATAACTATGACATAATTGGAGGAACTAATGTGAAAAATAAACTAAATACAATATTGACAATTGTAATTTCAATAATAATGAGTATATATATTTATTTGTTAATAAATGTTAATGTTTTTAATGAATTAGAGTTTATTAATGTTTTAATTATAGTATTTTATATAATTATATTTATTTATAATATTAAGTTGATTTTAGAAAATAATTTAATTTTTAAAATAATTCAATCAATTCTTTTAATTATTATGCTAATATCAATGTTTAATTTATCATTAAAAGTATTGATAATTATTTTGGACGGAAATGTCATAGAAAAAGTAGAATATTCATTTTTAAATAATCGTGATGAAAGTATTATTATAGAAAAGCATAAGCATACAGATAGTGATGGCGTAAGAGTTGTAAGTTATAAAAGATATTTTGGACTAGGATTTAGCTGTAATTCGGAAATATACGTTGATACTAATATAGATAATGTTAGTCTAGATGATGATAATATAAAAAAAGTAATATCTGAAGTTGCAAATTTAAAAAAATATCAAAGATGTTTCTTTAAACAAGATAAAAAGAAGTATGGATTTCTTAATTTGAATTATAAATAATATTTACACATTATTTATTAATATACACATACATACATATTAATATATGTGTATTTTTTTTAATATTTTTAAAAGTGTGATAAAATATTAATGAAGGGAGAATTAAATGAAAATAGATATTATAAAAGTAGGGGAACTACAAACTAATTGTTATATGTTATCGATAGATAATGATGTACTATTAATAGATCCCGGAGATGAATATGAAAAAATAAAGGATAAAATAAAAAATAAAAATTTAGTTGGAATATTAATTACTCATAGACATTTTGATCATGTTGGTGCATTAAATGAATTCGTAAATAATTATAATGCAAAAGTTTATGACTTTAATAATTTAAAAGAAGAAGAATATAAGATAAATAATTTTAAATTTAAAGTTATTTATACTAAAGGACATACAGATGATTCAATTACTTTTTATTTTTATAAAGATAGTGTGATGTTTTGTGGAGACTTTTTATTTAAAGACAGTATAGGACGATGTGATTTTGGTAATAGCAGTATTCAAGAGATGAAAAAGTCTATTGACAAAATTAGAAAATATGAAGATAATATAGTGTTATATCCAGGACATGGACCTAAAACTGTACTAGGATATGAAAAAGAAAATAATTATTTTTTTAATAATATCTGGTAATTAATGATTAAAAGTTAATACATATAAATGGTATGGATGATATTATAAAATAATAAGATATTATATAAAAAGGAGATGGAAAAAATGGAAAAAATAAGAATAGGTATTTATGGATATGGTAATTTAGGAAAAGGAGTAGAAACTGCAATTAAGAATAATCCTGATATGGAACTTGTTGGTGTTTTTACTAGAAGAGACCCTAAAACTATAAAAACTATAAATAAAGAAACTAATGTTTATGGAACTGATGAAGTAAGTAACATGAAAGATAAAATAGATGTAATGATATTATGTGGAGGTTCTGCAACTGATTTACCGGTTCAAACTCCAGAAATGGCTAGTATGTTTAATGTAGTTGATAGTTTTGATAATCACGCTAATATACCCCTTCATTTTAATAATGTTGATAAAGTAGCGAAAGAAAATAATAAATTAGCATTAATATCATGTGGTTGGGATCCTGGACTATTCTCATTAAATAGGGCTTTATTTGAAGCTGTATTACCAATAGGAACTAATTATGTATTTTATGGAAGAGGACTTAGTCAAGGACATTCTGATGCTGTAAGAAGAATAAGAGGAGTTAAGAAGGCGGTACAATATACTGTTCCATATGAAGAATCTGTAAGAAAGGTAAGAAATGGTGAAGAACCACAATTTTCTTCAGTTAGAGAAGTTATGTGGCGTGAATGTTTTGTTGTATTAGATGATAATGCAGACGAAAAAGAGGTAGAAAAAGAAATAAAAGAAATGCCTAACTATTTTGAACCATATAACACAACTGTTCATTTTATAAGTGAAGAAGAATTTGATAAAGATCATGTTGGTATGCCTCATGGAGGATTTGTTTTAAGAAGTGGTAAAACAAGTAGTAATAATAAACAAATAGCAGAGTTTTCACTAAATTTAGATTCTAACCCAGAATTTACATCAAGCGTTTTAGTAGCATACGCTAGAGCAGTTTATAAATTAAGTAAAGAAGGGAAAAATGGAGCTGTTAATGTATTAGATATCCCCGTTAGTTATTTGTCTACTAAAACTAAAGAAGAATTATTAAAGGGAACATTATAAGAAAGAGGATGATAAAATGAAAAAAACAATATTTACAGGATGTGGAACAGCAATAGCTACTCCATTTACAGAAGATGGAATTAATTATGAAGAATTTGGGAAATTAATTGAAAATCAAATAGAAAATAGTGTAGATGCAATAATCGTATGTGGTACAACAGGGGAATCTGCAACTATGTCAGAAGAAGAAAAGAAAGAAGTAATTAAGTATTCTATTAATAAAATAAATAAAAGAACTAAAGTAATTATTGGAACAGGATGTAATAATACTAAAAAAGCTATTGAAATGTCTAAATTTGCCGAAGAGGTAGGAGCTGATGCTTTATTAGTAGTAACTCCATATTATAACAAGGCTACTCAAGCAGGATTAGTAGCACATTATAAAGCAATTGCGGAAAGTGTTAATATACCAATTATAATGTATAGTGTTCCTAGTAGAACAGGAGTAAATATTCTTCCTGAAACATGTCTAGAATTATCTAAGATAGATAATATTGTTGCTATAAAAGAAGCAAGTGGAAATATTTCACAAGTGGCTAAAATAGCAAGTTTATGTGGAGATAATTTAGATATATATTCTGGAAACGATGATCAAATTGTTCCAATACTTTCATTAGGGGGCAAAGGAGTTATATCCGTACTATCTAATATTATGCCAAAGTATACACATGATATGGTATATGAATACTTAAATGGAAATCTTGAAAAGGCTACTAAGATGCAATTAGAAGTTATAGAATTAATCGATATGTTATTCTGTGAAGTTAATCCTATTCCAGTTAAGTATGCTTTAAATGTTATGGGATATAATTTTGGTGTACCAAGATTACCACTTACAGAATTATCTAAAACAAATCAAGAAAAAATGGTAAAAGTATTAAAAAAAGTAAAATAATAAATATATGGCTCGTTACATATTAAAGTGTAATGAGCTCTTTTATTTGAAATATGATCAATATTGTGGTATTATATATGGAAGTAAGGGGGATATAGTATGCAAAGTGAAGTTCATAATCTAAATGTACTTAGGTTGATTAGAACAGTTAAAGATCTTAATCAAGAAGAATTTGCTGGATATTTTTTGTGTACTAAAGCATATATAAGTGCAGTAGAGCATGGAAAAAGACAGATGACATTTAGAACATTAAAAAGCGGATTAACTGAAATGCAAATTTCTGTTGAAGGTTATTTTGAACTTGAAAAATTAAGGGATTATATGTTAGAGATGAATATGGATTCTCTTTCTATATACCGTTGTATGTTAGCTAAAACAATAGGATTAGTTAATCCGGATTTAGAAGAACAGGCGGAACTATTAGTTGCACAAATTTTAAATAAAAAATCTAAGCAAAGATAATTATACGGGGGAATCGTTATGGAAGATGCGCTAAAAGAATTATATACTAAAAATATGGATTATAATACTTTTATAGAAAAATTAAGAAGATTAGTTTTGAATGAAATGAAAGATATGGTAGAACATAGATATAAAGTTAATTGTGTTATTTCTAATAATTTAAAAAAAGATTGTTTAGCATATACCAAATCTTTTACAGAAATAGGATTAAGTGAAGAATTAGTAAAAAGAATATATAACAAAGATAAATTATCATTTTTTGTTATATTACATGAATTAGAAAAAAACTATCAAAATTATCTTATTAATGTGTGTTTATTAGATCCTAATACTATAAAAATATTAAAAGAAAAATTAGTTTTAGAGATTGATGGGGAAGAAAATACAGAAGAAGATTATTGCGGTTACTATTCTAATAGTTATTATACTTCTACTTCAGAAATATTAGCCACTAGATATGCCTATATGGACATTATTGATTTATTTGATGATATAGGAATTAGCCTTTCTGAAAAAGAAAAAGAATATATTGCTATGCAACTAGAGTTAAATAGAAAATTATATGAAATGACAGCAGGAAATACTAAAAATTGTGTATTTGTAAATGGTTATGATATTGATTTTGATGATTACTTTGAACAAGTTATTTATGAACACCCAGAATGGATAAAGGATTATCCACAGTTAAGTATTGAATTTTATGTAACAGAGGATGGAAAAGTTTTAAAAAGAGATAATATAGAATTAATGAATTTATATAGAGAATCAGAATATGAAGAAGAAAAGAAATATATTGAATATTTGATTGCACATAATAAAAAAAATAAAGTTAAAATATATAGTTAGGGTATGATATATATGAATTTAGATAAAATAATAGATAGAGATTTAAATAATTTATCTAAATCAAAATTTAGAAGTAGTTTTAAATTAAAGGAAAATGATAAAAAATACATAAGTGAAAAAGGAATTGAAAAAATAAAAGAACATGCATATGATTTTGTTTTAAAAAGATTATCTTTTAGTTACATACCAAATGATGGAAAACAAACTCCAATGAGAGGACACCCTGTGTTTGTAGCACAGCATGCTACTGCAACTTGTTGTAGAAGTTGTTTGTATAAGTGGCATCATATTGAAAAAAATAGAGAACTAACTAAACAAGAAATAGAATATATAGTTAATTTAATTATGGAATGGATAAATAGAAATAAATAAGGAGGGGAATATGTTTAATTTAGTATCAAAATATAGTCCTAGTGGTGACCAACCACAAGCTATTTATGATTTAGTAAATGGTATTAAAGAAGGAAAAAAAGACCAAGTATTATTAGGAGCAACAGGAACAGGAAAAACTTTTACTATAGCAAATGTAATAAAAGAAGTTAATAAACCTACATTAGTTTTAGCTCATAATAAAACGTTAGCAGGCCAACTTTATTCAGAATTAAAAGAACTTTTTCCTGATAATAGAGTAGAATATTTTGTATCATATTACGATTATTATCAACCAGAAGCATATGTTCCTTCAACAGATACTTATATAGAAAAAGATTCTTCTATAAATGATGAAATAGATGAATTAAGACATGCAGCAACATCTGCTTTGTTATCAAGACGTGATGTAATAGTAGTAGCGTCTGTTTCTTGTATTTATGGAATTGGAGAAGTGGAAGAATACAGAAAAAAAATGCTTACTTTAAATGTTGGAGATGAAATAGAAAGAGATACTGTACTAAAGAAACTAGTTGATATGTTATATGAAAGAAATGACATGGATTTAAAAAGAGGAACTTTTAGAGTTAAAGGAGACTCTATTGAAATTATTCCTGCTTATGAAAGAAAAAATGGAATATTAATTGAATTTTTTGGAGATGTTGTAGATAGAATAAGTGAATTTGATTCTATAACCGGTAAAATTATTAAAGATAAGAAAAGCATTTCTATATTTCCAGCATCACACTTTGTAACTAGTGATGATAAACTTAAAATAGCAGTTAAAAATATTAAAGAAGAATTAAATGAAAGATTAGAATATTTTAAGGAACACAATAAATTAATTGAAGAACAAAGACTTAGAGAAAGAACAAATTATGATATGGAAATGCTTTTAGAAACTGGTTTTTGTAGGGGAATAGAAAATTATTCTAGGCATATAGCTTTAAAAAAAGAAGGAGAAACTCCAACAACACTAATGGATTTCTTTCCTAAAGATTATTTACTTGTAATAGATGAATCTCACGTAACACTTCCACAAGTTAGAGGAATGTTTAATGGCGATAGGGCAAGAAAACAAAATTTAGTAGATTACGGATTTAGGCTTCCTAGTGCACTTGATAATAGACCATTAAGATTTGAAGAATTTGAAAAAAAGATAAATCAAGTAATATATGTATCAGCAACTCCAGGAGATTATGAATTAGAAAAAGTAAATGGACAAGTAGCAGAACAAATAATTAGACCAACAGGTTTATTAGATCCAACAATAGAAGTAAAACCAACAAAAAATCAAATAGATAGTTTAGTAGAAGAAATAAATAAAAGAATTGATAATAATGAAAGAGTATTAATTACAACTTTAACAATTAGAATGGCAGAAGAACTTTCAAATTATCTAAAAAGTATTGATATTAAAGTTGCATATCTTCATAATGAAATTAATACTTTACAGAGACTTCAAATAATTAGAGATTTAAGACTTGGAAAGTACGATGTAGTAGTAGGAATAAACTTACTTAGAGAAGGAATTGACATTCCTGAAGTTAGTTTGATTGCTATAATGGATGCTGATAAACAAGGATTTTTAAGAAGTTCTAGAAGTTTAATACAAACAATAGGTAGATGTGCAAGAAATGCTAAAGGACATGTTATAATGTATGCAGATAATATTAGTGAAGCAATGCAAATAGCTATTGAGGAAACTGCAAGAAGAAGAAAAATTCAAGAAGAATATAATAGAGTTCATAACGTAATTCCTAAAACTATAGAAAAAGAAATTAGGGATGTTGTAAGTAATGAATTAGAAGTAAAAGAAAATAAAAAAGTAAAAATGTCTAAAAAAGAGAAAAATGATTTAATAGATAGATTGAATCGTGAAATGAAAGCAGCAGCGAAAAATTTAGATTTCGAAAAAGCTATGGAACTTAGAGATGCAATATTTGAATTAGAAAGTGAGTAATTTTTATGGAAAAAGAAGTAAATTTAGGGAAAGAAGTTTTAAAATTAAGAAAGATGTTGGGAATTAGTCAAAAAGATTTTGCATTAATAACTGCTATGACTCAAAAAGAAATTGATGAAATAGAAAAAAGTACGCAAATAGAATCTACATTTAAAAGATTGAAAATTAGTATTGCGCTTGAAAGAATTTTAGAACATCATCACGAGAAATATCCTGAGTTTGTTAATAATAAAATAATTGAGGGAATTGAGAAAATAAATCCATTTGATAGCATTGATGATTTTTCAGAATTATCATTATTGTTTGAAAAAATAAATAAAAATATTGATAATTTTAATCAAAGCCATCCAAGAAAATAAGAACTTAATTAGTTTTTATTTTTTTTATATTAAAAATAGTACAAAAAAAATAATTTATGTGATAAAATAAATTATAGAGACTAGTCGAGGTGAAAGTATGGATGTATTAATAGTTGTTTTGGCAACTTCTGCTATAGCATTTATCTTAGTTATAATGACTTTCGTTCTTGTTAAAAGAAAACAAACAAGTAAATATAAAAAAGAAATAAATGAGTTAGAAATAGAAAAAAATAGATTAATTGGAGTTCCTATTTTATCAGAAATATCAAAAGTAAAAGAGTTAGTAAAGACTGATAATTTAAAAAATAAATTAGATGATTGGGATAATACTTTTAAATTAATAAAGGATGATAAAGTCCCTAAATTAAATGATTTGATTTCAGAAGCTGAATTTTTAGTTGATAAAAAGGATTATAAACAAGCTATAAAGAAAATAGCATATATTGAAATGGAAATAATGACTTTGCAACGAAAAAGTGATTCATTAGTGGATGAAATTAAAATTATTACTACGTCTGAAGAAAGAAACAGATCATTAATTACTAAATTAAAAATAAATTATCGTGAAATGCAAAATAAGTTTGACAGAACTAAAAAAGATTATGGAGAAATTGCAGAGTATATAACAAAAGAATTTGAAAAAATAGATAAAGAATTTCAAAAATTTGAAGATGCAATGGATATTAATGATTATGTTTTAGTAGAAAAAATAGTTACTAAGTTAGAAGAAACAATTGATAAAATGAAGATATTTATTGAAGAAGTTCCATCAATTGTTTTAACGACAACAGCATTGTTACCAAACAAGATTGAAGAAATGACAACTATGTATTTCCGTATGTTAAGGGATGGTTATCCATTAGATTATTTAAATGTAGAATATAACATAAAAGAAATCAAAAATAAAATTAAAAAAATTATGGATGACTTAAAAAATATGAATATAGGGGAATCAAAAATAGAATTAAAAACAATGTTAGAATATTTTGATACACTATATAATGATTTTGATAAGGAAAAAGAAAGTAAAGATATATTTAAAGAAAATACTAAATTGTTAAAAAATAAATTAGATAAAATAAATAAAATTGTTAAAGATATTTATTTGCAAATAGATGATATTAAGAATACTTACGATTTAACAGAAGATGCTATTAATAAGTTTAGTGTTTTAAACAAAAATTTAGAACAAGTTAATGAAGATTATAAATCATTAGTTTCACATGGTAATGGTCACACTTTTGCTTATTCAAAATTGGTAGATGAATTAGATGGATTAAATATGCGTTTGTCCAGATTGCAAGATGATTTAGATTACCAATTAAGATCTATTACAAGTATGAAGGATGATGAAACTCGTGCTAAGGAACAATTAGATACAATAAAAGGATTACTTAAACAGTCAAAATATAAGTTAAAAGAATATAAAATCCCAATCATTCCAAGTAGTTATTTTATTGAATTAAAAGAAGCGCAAGATGCAATTAGGGAAGTTATGAAAGAATTAGATAAGAAACCAATTGTGATAAAAATATTAAATATAAGAGTTGATACTGCTAGGGATTTAGTATTTAAGATATATAATAAAACTAATGATATGGTTAAATCAGTTAAATTAAGTGAAAAAATAATTATTTATGGCAATAGATATAGAAGTGAGTATTCTAGTGTAAATGAGGCTTTAGAAAAAGCAAGTAGTTTATTTAAAAAAGGGCAATATAAATTAGCATATGATATTGCATTAGAATCGATTATAAAAATTGATGATAATGTGTTAGAAAAAATATCTTTGAAATAGAATATATTGATTTTTTGAAAAAAATATGTTATTTTTATAAAGTAGAGTAAGGAGGAGTTAAATGAGCTTTGTAGATTTTTTAATTAAATATTATATTTGGATAATAGTTGTATTAATAATATTAATAATCACAATAATTGGATTTTTAGCTGATAAAAGGTTAAAAATGAAAGCAAAAAAGAAAGAAGATACTAATAAAATTGATAGCACTTCTGTTGTGGAACCTACATCTTTACAACCAGAAAGTATATTAAAGGAGAATGAAAATATGAATAATAATAAAAATGGTATGGGATATGTACCTTTATCTGAACAAAAACCTAATATACAACCTAATGTTAATAATATGAATTTTAATACTCAAATGGGTAGTGCAAGTGCACCAGCATTTCCAACGCCATCTGTAGAACCAATAAGCACAGTTGGACAACCAACAATGACACAACCAAGTATGCCAAGTACATCAGTGTCACCAGCACCATCTGTAGAACCAGTAAGTACAGTTGGACAACCAACGATGGCACAACCAAGTATGCCAAGTACACCAGTGACACCAACACCATCTGTAGAACCAGTAAGTACAGTTGGACAACCAACAATGACACAACCAAGTATGCCAAATGCACCAGTGTCACCGGATCAACCAGTGGAAACAGTTAATATGTGGGAACAACCAACAATGACACAATCAAGTATGCCAAGTGCACCAGTGACACCAACACAGCCAGTAGAAACAGTTAATATGTGGGAACAACCAACAGTGGCACAACCAAGTATGCCAAGTACACCAGTGTCACCAGCCCAACCAGTAGAACCAGTTAATATGTGGGAACAACCAACAGTGGCACAACCAAGTATGCCAAGTACACCAGTGTCACCAGCCCAACCAGTAGAACCAGTTAATATGTGGGAACAACCAACAGTGGCACAACCAAGTATGCCAAGTACATCAGTGCCCCCAATACAACCTCAAAATGTAATTCCAACGCCAGTTGATGTTAACGGACAATCTCAAAATACACAACAAACTATGAATCAAAACAATGATATAAGTAATATGTTTGTCACTGGTCCAAATAATTAAAATATAGTTTATTAAAGAAAGGAGGTTCAAAATGAGCGATGAAGAGATAATGAAAAAGTTTAATGAAACTTTCAATAAACCTGAACCAACTTCAACTAATGAAAAAATAGAAGAACCAGTTACTCCTTATAAGGCTAGTACTAACTTTAACATTAACAATATTGAACAAAATACAGTAAACAATAATATTCCACCTGAAGAAAAACTAGAAATTAAAGATTTATTATCTACTGATAATAATACATATTATTCATCTGATAGTACAGTTACTGATTCAAATGCTCATGTAAATGAACTTCCTAAATATGATAATAATGTGAATTATAATTATGTTCCAACTTATAATTCGCAAAAACCAAAAAAGCCAACTATTAAGTTGACTGGAGAAAATTTGATTTTTCTTTTAATTGTGGTTATATTATTTGTATTTGTATTAATTATACCTAATATATATGATATCATAAGACAAATTAAGATGAGATAATATTTGATATTTCTATTATTTTATCAAAATCATCATCTATAGCCATAATATTTTTGTGTAATTCATTACACTTAGAACACTTGTAAATTATTTTATAAGTGTTTTTATATTTTTCAATTCCTATTGGTTTTAATAGTCCAAGACATTTGTTTTGGCGATCACCAGGATTTATATCTACATGTTTTGAATATAGACAAAAAGGGCAATGATCTCTTGCCGTATAATTTAATTTTGTTACTTTTTTATTACAATTTTCACATATAAATTCTTCATCTATCATGTTAAATTTTTTCATAGTTACTCACCCTTAGTAATAGTATATCATATCTTGTTTTTTGTGTAAAATGTTGCTTAAAAATTATATTAGTGATATACTGTAGTAGAAAGGATGCTAATATGAATAATAAGGGATTTACTTTAATAGAAATGTTACTTACAATAACTATGATAGCTCTAATAGTAGTAGTTGTGTCATTTAGTATTAATTCTACTTTATCTATAAGTAAAGAAAAGTCTTATAACATATTAAAAAATAACATTATTAATATGACTAATATGTATATTATGGAATGTGAAGCTAATACTATTAATTGTAGTAATGATTATGTTTGGAATGATAATAAAACTAGCTTTTATGCAAATAAATTAGTATTAAGAGGATATTTTTCTCAAGAAGAATTAATTAATCCTATTAATGAAAAAGATATTTCAAATTGTTTAATAGTTAATGTTTTAGTGGATGAAAATAAAGTATATACTGTATCACTTGATGATTCTAAATGTTAAAAAATCTAACAGAAGTTAGATTTTTATAATAAATAAAAGTTTTTTGTTAATAATAAGGATATGGGTAAGGATATGGATATGGAGGTAACGGTCTTGGATAGAATGAAGGCGCGAGTAATCCTCCAGTAATTCCTCCTAAAATGAATGGACCTAAAAATCCACCGCCAATAAATCTATCATTAGAACGATAATAATTATTTTGACTTCTTCTATTATACATATTGTTATACATATTTATTCCCCTTTCATAGTATTATATTGAAAAAGAAATGGAGAGTGCATAAAATGATGAATAAATTAAAAATACTTGCTAATATTTTAGTAGACTATTCAATTAAAGTTAAAGAAAATGAAAAAGTATTGGTATCTGTAGATAATGGTGTAGATAAAAATTTAATTAGATATATTATGAAAAATATTATTGATAAAGGAGGATATCCATATCTAAAAATTAATGATGAAGAAATAAATAATTTAATCTATGAAAATTTAAATGATTTAATGATAGAAAATATAGTAAAAAGGAAAAAATTTGAAGTAGATAATTATGATTCATTTATAACAATATGTTATAATATTAATGATTTTGAAAATAAAAATACTAATGTTTCTAAATTAAAAGAATTAGGTAATTTAACAAAAGAAATAGATGATATTCGTATTAACAAAAGAAAATGGGTACTACTTAATTATCCATCATCCTTAGATGCATATAAATCAAAAATGACTACTAGTGATTTTTATGATTTTGCAATAGACACAATGATATTTGATTATAGTAGTATGAATGATGCTTTAAATCCTTTAAAAGAATTGATGGAAAAAACAGATAAAGTACATATAAAAACTGATACAACTGACTTAACATTTTCTATTAAAGGAATGCCTGCAATTATTTGTGCAGGAACCTATAATATTCCTGATGGTGAAATTTATACAGCGCCAATAAAAGATAGTGTAAATGGCTATATTACTTATAATACACCTTCACCATATCGAAATAGTGTTTTTACAAAAGTTAAGTTGATTTTTAAAGATGGAAAAATTGTTAAATGTGAAAGTGAACAAGATAATGATAAATTAGAAGAAATATTTAATACTGATGAAGGTAGTAGATACATTGGAGAATTTGCGATTGGAGTAAATCCATTAATTAAAGATCCAATGGGTGATATTTTATATGATGAAAAGATTATGGGTAGTTTGCATTTTACTCCAGGGAATGCCTATGCCGATGCCTTTAATGGTAACGTTTCATCTATTCATTGGGATTTAGTTCTTATTCAAAGAAAAGAATATGGTGGTGGAGAAATATATTTTGATGATGTTTTAATAAGAAAAGAT
>CALVXD010000027.1 GCA_944368815.1 uncultured Bacilli bacterium | reverse complement strand
GGGATTTAGTTCTTATTCAAAGAAAAGAATATGGTGGTGGAGAAATATATTTTGATGATGTTTTAATAAGAAAAGATGGTATATTTGTCTTACCTGAATTAGAAAAACTTAACTTTAAAAATTACCCATAAAATTATATGGGTAATTTTTTTTAAAATAATAAAAAAGTATTTTCATTTATATTTTTTTTTGATATAATTAGTTAAGAGTAGGTGACAATATGAAGAAATTTTTTGTATTACTACTTTTACCAATTTTTCTTTCAGGTTGTACAAGAATAGATAATGAAAAAGAGTATAAAAATATTGCTAATAATATTATCAATTCATCTACTAACTTAGTGAATACTGCTACTAGAGGGTATAAATATTATCTTCCTAAAGGAGTTTCTTTAATATATAATATTGATTTTAATCAAAAATTTAGAATTCTAGAAGAAGATATATATATGTACGTTGATATTGTAAGTTATTATTATAAAAAAGATTTAAATGATTATGAAGATGATTTTAATTATTATTTTAGTAATATTAGTAGTAAGGATAAAGTTGGTTATATAGGAATTAATAAAGAAGATAATGAGTATTTTGTAAAAATTGTTTATAATTATGCAAAAGTAGAATTTTATACAAATGAAGATAAACTTTCTAATTTAATTAGTTATGCTATGATAATTATAAATAGTATTGAATATAACGATGTATTAATTTTAGAAATAATTGAAGATAATAATATACGTAGTGAGGATACAGTATATAATATAATTAAACCTGATGATAGTGAAAGTAAATTTAATGAATATTTGGAAGAATATGTTCAAGATGAAGAAAAAATAGAGGCTTTGCCTGATGAATAAGATGAGAAAGAGGTGCCATAATGGGGCTATTAGATAAAATAAAAAATTTGTTTACTGATGAGGAAGAAATAATTGAAACACAAGAAATAGAAGTAGAAGAAGAACCAAAAGTGGAGGAACCACCTAAACTTCCAACTTTTATGAGAGAAAAAATAGAAAAAGAAGAAAAACAAATAAATATATTAGAGGAAAAAACTAAGGAAGAGGAAAATTTAAGTGATAGGAAATTAGTAAAACCTAATACTAATTTTAAATTCCCTGTTGCGTTTGAAGAAAGAGATTTTGAAGTGCAATCTTATAGTAATCAAAACATAATGAAAAGAGAGCAAGAAAAAGAAAAGAAAAAAAGTGTTTCACAGTTATATACTAAAAAAGAAGAAGCAAAAAAAGAAAAACATGTTTTTAAAGCTACACCAATAATATCTCCAGTGTATGGTATTTTAGATAAAAATTATAAAAAAGAAGAATTAAAAGCTAAAAAAGAAAGTGAATATGAATTAAAAAGGCCATCTAAAAAAATTGATTTTGAAAGTGTTAGGATGAAGGCGTTTGGAACATTAGCAGATGAACTTCAAGATAACCTTTTAGATGAGTTAAGTGATGTAAAAGAAGCAAGTAATGTTGAAGTTTATCATGATGAAGATTTATTAAGTGACATAATTGATGAATCTAAGAAAGAAGAAACAACTATTGGTGCAGCTGAAGAAAATTATTATGATTTTGGAGTAGCTTATGAAGTTCCAAAAGAACAAGAAAAAAGTGCACCAGAAGATGAAGTAAAAATAGTTAATCACAATGAAGATAAAGATATTGTAGCAGAAAAAATAGAAGTTAAAGAAGAGAAAAAAGAAGAAAGTGAGAAACCTAGTAGTACAGAAGATGCGGAATTAACAGATGATTTATTTGATTTAATTGATTCTATGTATGAAGAAAGGGAAGATTTATAATGGAAATTTTAGATATTTTACAAGTTATATTATATATATTAGGTTCTATTTTGCTAATAGTTTTAATAATATTAGGTATAAAATTGATAATTACTATGAATAAAATTGAAAATGTTGTAGATGATATTAATGTTAAAGTAAATAAACTAAATGGGCTATTTTCTATAATTGATGTAACTACTGATAGGTTAGCATTACTTAGTGATAAAGTTGTAGATGGAATTAGTTCGTTAGTAAGAAAAATATTTTCTAAGAAAAAAAGAAAGGAAGATGATATTGATGAGTAAAGATAAGAAAAGTGGATTAGGAAAATTTATTGCAGGAGCAGCAGTTGGAGCAGGTTTAGGAATTTTGTTTGCTCCTAAAAAGGGTAGTGAAACGAGAAAAGATTTAAAAAATAAATTAAATGAATTTATTGGTAAAGCAAAAGAAATTGATATTAATGAAGTAAAAGAAGAATTTTTTAAAAAAGTAGATGAAGTAAAAAAAGAACTAGAAGACTTAGATAAAGAAAAAGTCTTAAAAGTTGCTAAGAAAAAAGGAGAAGAACTAAAGAAGAAAAGTGAAGAATTATTAGCATTAGCAAAAGAAAAAGGAACACCAGTTTTAGAAAATGTTGCTAATGAAGTAAGAGAAAAAGCAATAATTGTTGTAAAAGAAGTATTAGAAAAATTAGAATCTAATAAATAAGTTAATTATTATGGTGACTATATTTGAAAAGTTAAATTGTACTAAATTTATATAATATGATTGTAAAAAAATGATTTAAAATTAAATCATTTTTTTTCTCTTTTTATTAATTTAGCATGTACTACTGTTTTTTCTGTATCAGAGTAGCAAGTAGATAATGTTAATATGTTGTCATTTGTAGATAATTCAGCATCAAAGTTATATTTACTTCGTGATTTTATTGTATTTAAAAATGATTGATACTCTGAATTAGAACTAAAATTTGTAGTAATATAATAACTTTCGGTTTCAATTACATATACACTAAAAATTTGCCATAAAGTATTTTCTGTTTCTGTAGAGATTCTAATAATATGGTTATCTTTGTTTGTGTACCAATCTTCTTTTAAAACTTTACTTAAGCTTCCAAACATAGTTTTATCCAGTCTACTATGTGCATAAATAATTGTATTTTTATCACTAAAATCGGAATTATTTCTATAATCTAAAAAAACCCAACCCGCATCGTTATATGTTTTATCAAAAGAATGTGTTAAGTAATAGTCATTGTCACTAGTTTGTACAAATGGGTAATTAATATTAGTATTGTTAACATTAATCCAACCAACAGTATCGCTATTTTTCTTCTTTAGTTCAGTAAAATCCACGTCAATAAGGGGAAATGTAATATAATACCAATAATCACTGGTTAAGTCTTCAGGTTCATTAATTATTTCAGTATTTTCATTATCATTTATTTCATTGATACTAATATTCTCATTTATATTATTCATTATGTCTTTAGAGCTATTCGAATCTAATTTCCATAATACAATTTTACCAATCGATATAAAAATAATGCTTAAGAAAAAAATAGATATAACTACCCATACCCATAATTTTAATGTCCGTTTTTTCTTAACTGCTTTTTTGGTAATTATTTTATTATTATTTTGCATACAATCACCTTCTTTATTATACTAAATATAGTTAAAATATGCAATAAATTTGACAAAACTATACATTTATGCTATAATTAATGTACATTTGGTTGAAGATTATAATAAAAG
Organism: uncultured Bacilli bacterium; assembly: GCA_944368815.1. Classification (GTDB taxonomy): domain Bacteria; phylum Bacillota_I; class Bacilli_A; order RF39; family UBA660; genus CALVVX01. The sequence goes on along the minus strand of CALVXD010000027.1, from coordinate 10,935 downwards.
GGGGAATTGTTATGAAAAATGCTTATGTAATCGAATATCTAAATGAGAATGAATTTAGAAAAAGGGAAAGATCAGTAAAAAAATATAATACTCTTGCTTATAAAAGATTAATGTTTACTTTTTATCCAGAATTTAGAGAGGGTATATTTAAAGGAGAAATAGTATCGACAAACAAAAAAGAGGGAATTACAAAATATGAATTAAAATTACCTACTGATGCTACATTTGCTAAGGTATATCAAGAAATAATATTACATTATACTGTTTATGAAAATCAAAAAATAGTTATGCTTGATACTATTACACCAGATGATATTTTAACTGAGGGTCATCAAAAAGAACTACAAACATATAAGGGAATACCTATTTCTAAATCTCATGCTGAAAAAGATATATTTAAAATAAATTTATTAAATATGTTAGGAAAGTAAATAGTTATATTGCTATTTATTTTTTTAAAATGTGTATTTGCTATTCTAATAAATTTATTTTTGTGATATACTATATTGGGTATAGAAAATAGAGGTGCATAATGGAATATAATTCTTGCGAAAAAGAATTTAAAAATATAGTAAATAATATAATGGAAAATAAAGATTTTATGGAAATAGTTAATTGCAAACATCATGGAATTACTAGATTAGAACATTCTTTAAGAGTTTCTTATTATTCTTATAAAGTTAGTAAACTATTACATTTAAATGTTAGAGAAACTGCTAGAGCGGGACTTTTACATGATTTCTTTATAAATTCTGATTTAATGGGAAAAAGTAGTAAAGAACGTATATTTTTACATCCAAAGAAAGCTTTAGAAAAGGCTAGTAATAGATTTGTATTATCAGATATGGAAAAAGATATTATATATTCACATATGTTTCCATTAATTCCTACAAGGCCTCCAAAATATTTGGAAGGATGGGTAGTAAGCATTGTTGACAAGTTAGTAGCAATATATGAATTTGCTAATTCTTATTCTAAAATATGTATGTTTAAATCACAATATGCCGCAATATTATTTATTATTTTAGCAAAAAGAGGTTTATAGACCTCTTTTGGTTATGTTATAAGGGGGAATAATATGTTTTTTATAGGAGGAGCATTAATTGTTATATGTACTTTTTATATTAGTTCATATATAAAATTAATACGTAAATATAATAATAACAATTTTAATACAATAAAAAAAACACCAAATATAGGTAAAATAGAAAAAGTAGTTATAAAAGATAAAAAAATAAAAGAATTTAAAAAAAAACTTTTAAATATAAAATATTTTAATTATTCCTTTTTTTATCATAATGTACGTACTTTAAAGATAGATAGACATGAATCTTTATCTAAATATAAAGTCTTTATTGCAAATTATGATCCTATTAAAAACGTTATTAATATAACTGATGAAAAATCTTTTCCACATGAATTAAATCATATGAGTAGTAGTTATTATGATGGAGATGATTATTCAGGATTATCACAAAATAGTTTTGGTACAGGATTAAATGAAGGATATACTGAACTTTTAACTGAAAGATATTTTAAAAGTGGAGAATCGTATCCTGTTGAATTTAAAATTGCTAGTAATTTAGAACAAATAGTAGGAAGAGAAAAGATGGAGCAATACTATTATACAGCAAACCTATTCGAATTAATTGAAGAATTAAAACAGTATGATACTCATGAAAATATTATGAAATTTATAGGATACATTGATATTGTTACGTCACTTATAGATAATTATTTTAAAAGTAGAATGTTTAATGCAATTTTAAAAAAATCAATGAAAAAAATAAATTTATATTTACTTAAATGGTATACAATAAAGCAAAAGAGATTAATGGAAAATAAGAATATTTCACTTGAACAATGTTATAGTAATATATATAAATATAGTAAAAGATTATATAATTTAAAAAATATGGAATCTACTAAATATAAAGTTTTAACAAAAAAGATAATTGATAAAAAAATTAAAGAATATTTATAAAAATATGATATAATTATATTGTATTTTTATGTCCTCGTAGCTCAGTAGGATAGAGCGATCGCCTCCTAAGCGATAGGCCGTTGGTTCGATTCCAATCGGGGACGCCATTTGAATTTACTTATTTAAGTTTAATATAGCTAGAAGTATAGCTAAATATATTAAAAGTCTCACATTAATTAAGTGAGACTTTTATTTAAAATATAAATAAGGGAATCCTAGATTTTTATAAATAGATGATGCTCTAGGAAGAGAAAACATTTTTGTAAATACTAAGTTATATATTTCATCAATTAAAAATATTGTACAAAGAGTATAGCTAAGTATTAAGAAATGCTTTTTCTTCATTTTTTTTGCTATATAAAAACAAAATGGTAAAACTAAATACATAAGTACTAAACTAAAAATTCCAAAAATCAAAACACTTCTTATACAAACATAGCCATTAATATTTCCAAAACTAAGTATTTCTTGAGTATAATCCCAGCATTTTACATTCATTAAATTTTCGAGAATCCAACCTCCAATATATTCTAATATTCCTGTAGTAATAATACTGATTCCAAAAACATATAGGGGATTTTTTCTTTTTTTAAAAGTCAAAAGAATTATTAAAATAGCTCCAATTGCATATATATTTATCCAAGGTAAGAAATTACTACCTCTCCAATAAAGTTGTTTCATTCCACTATTAAAATAATAAAATATGACTTCATATATCCATCCAAAGATTCCCGATAATACAATGATTAGACAATATATTCCTAACATTGTACTTTTATCAAATTTTGGTTCTTTATTTAAATAATTTTTAAAATTTTTTTTCATACTACATACATCCTTAAAATTCTATTAATTCTATTATACTATAAATTAGTTATAAATGCCATAATATATTTAACTATATAAAATATCTGTAAATAAAAAGGATTAAGTATTAATAATATCCTTAATCCTCAGACTGTTGACAAACTACCTTTTTTGAAAAAATCTAAAAATTGAATTTTCAAAAGTGGGAGTAAAACTTTAAAAATCAAATAATTTTAGATGATAATTTCCTAAAATTGTTCTTTTTTTATATTAAAGTGGGGAATATAAAAAGCCGATTGACAAAGCCGATTTGAAAAATCGACTTTGTCAACGGCCTGAGGATTAAGTATTAATAATATCCTTAATCCTTTCTATACCTAAATGCATTTTTGTATTTCGTTAAATATATTTTTGTATGTATCGGTAGTATAATGTATTCCATCATTTATTGTTTTATATTTACTACTTAAATTATTATTAATATTACAAAATTTTATATTTGAACCAGATAAAGCTTTTTCTAGTGAAGAATTAAATTTGTTAACTGAATCATTAGTTATAACACTTAGTATATATTTGTTTTTTACAGCTTCTTCTTGTTTCTTTTCATCTCCTGCTGCTACAGTACCAACTGATACAATTATTATATTAGCATCAGGATAATTTTTAGCAATTCCATTATATATTTTTGCATAATCATTTGCGTACTTATTGATAGTAGAAGTATTTGTCGTTCCTAAATCATTTACTCCTAAATTAATTATAACATTAGCATCTTTATAACTGTTAAGCTTATTATTAATACTTGGTAATGCTGTTTGCTTAAGCCAATTATATCCCATTCCAACTTTGGCAATACATTCTGCATTATTACCTATATTAATTGCACTACACATACCCACAGTTCTAGAATCTCCTACATAAATTGTATAATTTTTGTTTTCGGAATTATTACTATTATTACTATTATTATTACTATTATTACTATTATTACTATTATTATTATTATTACTATTATTACTATTATTACTATTATTACTATTATTACTATTATTATTATTATTATTATTATTATTATTAGAATTTGATGGTGTTAATGAATCTGGCTTTTGTTGAAGCCATTCTTCAAAACTATTAGCAGTATCAGAATTATTGGAAATGTTAGGTGTACATGCTTTTACACTATCTTTATTAGCTTCAACCCAACACGATAAAGTAGTGCTTTTTGTATCTTCATCAACAAATTCATGTATTAATGACATAGTAATATTTACGATAGTAGGAACAAAAAAAGCAGCAACACAATAGATAATTCTTTTAATAGCAATTCTTTTATTTTTTTTAATGTCGTCATCTTTATTAGCAATTACGCATTTGGCTAAATCAATTGAAATTAAAACAATTAATATTATTGGTAAAATTATAAAAGTAAAATCTAATATAACTTTAATAAAATAAAAAAGTCTTAATAAAAAACAATCATTACATGTTAAAAAGAAAATCATAATATATCACATCCATCTTTCTATTAAAAGTATAACAAATTTAAAACTAAAATACAACTAAGATACATTAGATAATTTTATTAGTTTATTTATAATATCATTATCTTTTATTAAAATATAACTATTATTAAAAGTAATTTTATAATAGTCAGTATGTTTAGTTATATCAGTAATATCATCTAATTTTATACTGAAAATTACTTCTTTTTTCTTTATGTAAGTTAATCTTTGACTAGTTCTTAAGTCTTCTAGTAAATTATTTTCATTACTAGGAAAATCTAAAATTAAAAAACGGTAATTAGTTATAATAGTAGTATATACTTTTTCATAATTAGAATTGTATATTAATGAATTATCAGATATTAATAATACCTTTTCATTATCCATTAATTTAATATCGTACATAGTTATCATCCTAAAATTATTATACTATAAAATATTTATAATTGCTATTTATATTGAAATTTGCTACAATATATTTAAGAATATCATGTATAAGATAAATTATATAAATATTAGAAGGAGGGTAGTTAATTATTTATTATAATTTATATTAATTAAGAAAGGGATTTTTATGAAAGAGAAAAAAGTTGTAACTATAGTATCTTTATTGATAATTATAGTAATATGTGTAGTATTTATTGTTTTACAAGGAACTAAGATTAATTCATATAAAGAAGATATTAACTCATATAAAGAAGAAATTAATAAGTTAGAAAAGAAAGAGGATGATAAAAAAGAAGAAGAGGATAAATATTATGATTGCACTTTTACGAAAACTTATCGTGTAGTAAATCTACTAGATGGTTATATCGCGGAAGTACCTGAATTATCATATGTTATACTAGATGCATATCTAGATCATTCTGCATTATCTCATCTTATTCCATCAAATATAAAAACTAAATTAGAGACCAATAAATATTACGAGTTTACATATCAAATAAAAGGAAAAGGAACTATAAAAGATATGGATGATATTTATCAGGAAATTGCTGCAACAGAACTTTATAGTCAAGCCGATGATAAAACAAAGAATGAACTATATAAAGATAAGGAACTATTTGTTTATTTAACTGTTAATGAAACAGGTAAAAAAGGTGTTGAACAAATTCAAGAAAATATTTGTGAAGGGAAGTAATTATGGATTTAAAAAGAATTCAAAAAGAAGTATGGCAAAATAAAATAAATAAAGGATTTAATACAACTGATGTAAATAAAGAATTTTGTTTTTTGTATGGTGAAGTCGCTGAAGCTTATGAAGCATATAGAAAGAAAAAAGATGATCTTAATGAAGAACTTGCTGATATTGCAATTTATTTAATGGGATTATCAGAAATGTTAGGATTCGATTTAGAAGATGAAATATTAAAAAAGGTATCCAAAAACGAAAAAAGAGTATATAAAAACATAAATGGTATTAATACTAGAATAGAAGGGTAAAATAAAAATATAATGTAAAGTTAAATATTAAATATTTTCAAAATAAATTTAATTTGATATAATTAATATCGCAAACTAAGATTAAAGGAGGAAATTAAATGTTTAAAAAAATAATTTTAGGTTGTTTAGCATGTGTAACTCTATTTAGTTTAACGGGATGCGGGGAAAAGCAAGTAGAAGGAACTTTAGAAGAAATAATGACAAAAGTTTATGCTGATGTTCCAGAAGATGAAAGGCCAATGATGCTTACTAATATAGAAGTTACTGAAGAAAATATTGAAAATTATCTTGGTACAAAAGATTTTGAGTATGAAGAAGCATTAGCATCTGAGTCTGCAGTAGGATCAATTGCTCACTCTGTAGTTCTTATTAGGATGAAAGATGGAGCAGACGTTGAAGAAGCTAAAAAGAAAATAGAAGAAAATGCTAATCCAAGAAAATGGATATGTGTTGAAGCAGATGATGTCGTAGTTAAAAATAAAGGTAATTTAATTATCTTAATAATGTCTTCATCTAATTATATTGAAAAAATAGAAAACAGTTTTGATAATTTATAGAAGTCTTCCAAAAGGAAGATTTTTCTTTGAAGGAGAGAATATATATGCTTTTTTCAAGTATTACATTTTTATTTTATTTTTTACCAATATTATTAATAATATATTTTATAGTACCAAAGAAATTTAAAAATTTAGTTTTATTTATATTTAGTTTATTTTTCTATTTTTATGGAGAACCTAAATATGGATTTTTGTTACTTTTATCTTGTATTATTAATTATATAATGGGTAGTCTTATAGATAAAAATAGAAAATATGGAAAAATATTTTTAATTATAGCACTTGTATATGATATAGGTAGTTTATTATATTTTAAATATTTAGACTTTTTTATAGAGAATATAAATAATATTTTTAAAAGTGAAATACCACTATTTCATATAATAATGCCAATAGGTATAAGTTTCTTTACATTTCAAACGGTTAGTTATGTTGTAGATATTTATAATAAGAAAGTAGAGCCTTCAAAAAGCTTTCTTAACTTTGCGACTTATGTATGTTTATTTCCACAGTTAGTAGCAGGTCCAATTGTTCGTTATGAAACTATAGCAAGCGAACTTAAAAATAGAGAAAGTAATTTTGATGCATTTGCTCTTGGTGTAAAAAGATTTACAATAGGTCTGGCTAAAAAGGTATTAATAGCAAATTTATTAGGAGAAATGTGTACTTCATTAGCATCTCTTCCTAATGGTTCAGTTATGTCATATTTATTAGAGGCAGTAGGATATACCTTACAAATATACTTTGATTTTAGTGGATACTCAGATATGGCAATTGGTTTAGGATTATTCTTTGGATTCCATTTCCTAGAAAACTTTAATTATCCATTAGTAGCTTCTTCTATTACTGATTTCTGGAGAAGATGGCACATATCTTTATCAAGTTTCTTTAGAGATTATGTTTATATACCACTTGGAGGTAACCGAGTATCTTTATTAAAATGGATAAGAAATATCTTTATAGTTTGGTTTTTAACAGGATTTTGGCATGGTGCTAGTTGGAATTTTATCTTATGGGGATTATATTTTGCGAGTTTTCTAGTGTTAGAAAAGAAAATATATGGAAAATATTTAAACAATACAAAAGTATTTAAATATATATATACAATAGTTTTAGTAGTTATTAGCTTTGTTATATTTAACTGTGAAACTATTGGTGATATAAAAATCTTTTTATCTAGTATGTTTGGATTAAATAACTTACCTTTAATAAATACGGAAACATTATATTATATAAGAAGTTATTTAGTTTTATTAATTATAGCAATAATAGCGTCAACTCCATTATTAAAAGTAATAGGAAATAAACTTAAAAAATTAGAATTTTTAGAACCAGTTATATATATAGGAATAATTATATTAGTAACAGCTTATTTAGTAGATACTTCATTTAATCCATTTTTGTATTTTAGATTTTAAGGAGGGTATATGAAAAATAAAATAATAACAATTTCGTTTGTTTTTGTAATAGAACTTTTCTTTATATTAGGTTTAGTTATAAAAGATGAAAGTATTAGTAAAACAGAACGAAGAAAATTAGAGTCATTTCCTAAATTAACAATAAATAAAATAATGGACGGGAATTTTATGGATGATTTTGAAGATTATTCTTTAGATCAGTTCCCATATCGAGATACTTTTAGAAGTATAAAAGCGAGTGTTAATTACTATGTATTAGGTAAACTTGATAACAATAATATATACTTAAATGAAGATGGTATTTTTAAAGTAGAGTATCCTACTAATACAGAGTCTATAGATAAGTTTATTAATAAAATTAATAGTATAATAGATACTTTAAATGAAGATAACAAAATATATTCTTTAATTATTCCTGATAAAAATTATTATGTTGAAAATAAGCTATTTTTAAAAATAGATTATGACTTATTATATTCTAAAATAGAAAAGTTAAATACAACACCTATTGATATTAGAGATATAATGAATATTAATGATTACTATAAGACAGATACACATTGGAAGCAAGAAAACTTAGATAAAGTAGTAAAAAGATTATCTGAAGAGATGAATTTTACATATACTAAATTAAATTATAAACATAATACTTATTCTAAATTTTATGGAGTTTATTATGGCCAAGCCGCATTAAATGGAAAACCTGATACTATAACATATTTAACCAATGATATTATTAATGAATGCACAGTAGAGTATTTAGAAAATCCTAATTTAAATACGGTTTACAATTCATTAAAATTAACAGGGATGGACTCGTATGATGTATTTTTAGATGGAGCATCATCCTTAATTACTATTAATAATCCAAATAGTAAAAATAGTAGAGAATTAGTAGTATTTAGAGACTCTTTTGGAAGTAGTTTAATACCATTATTAATTCCATATTATTCTAAAATTACTGTTATTGATATTAGATATATAACTAGCGATTATTATTTAAAAAAGATAGAATTTACTAATCAAGATGTACTTTTCTTATATAGTACATTACTTGTAAATGATAGTTCTAGTTTAAAAGAATAGAAAAGAAAATATTTATTATGTTTTCTTTTCTTGTTATAATTAAATAGGAGTTGATAAAAATGATGAATTTAGGTATAGAAGAAGCAAGAAAAACAATGAATGAAAATATAGGTGGACCTTTTGGAGCCGTTATTACAGACAGTGTTGGGAATGTTATAGCAGTTAGTTCAAATACAGTATTAGGAAGTCATGATCCAACTGCTCATGCTGAAATAAATGCAATAAGAAAGGCTTGTAGTATATTAAAAACACATGATTTAAGTGGTTATATATTATATGCAACAGGATATCCTTGTCCAATGTGCTTGTCTGCTATAATGTGGGCTAATATTAAGAAAGTATATTATGGAACTAACTTAAAAGATGCTGAAGATATTGGATTTAGAGATGATTTTATTTATAATTATATTAAAGGAGATAAAGATAGTAAAACTTTAGAACTTATAAATATTGATCACGATAAATGTTTAGAATTATTTTGTGAATATAAAGAAAAAAATAAAGAAATTTATTAAAGTAATAGTTATTAGTAAATAATTAAAATCATAACTTCCATATATTATTATGGAGGTGTAAAATGGTAAAAGAATATTCTTATAAAAATGATAAGGATAAAGTATTAAGTAAACACTTTAAAGTTGGTGAATTTGCTTCAATAGACAATCGTGGTAATAAACTTACTACTGATAAAATATTAATTGATGATAATTTAGTTATAATGTTAGAAAAGTTATATGATTATTTAGATAATTTATATGGTATTAAAAGTATTTTAATTACTTCAGGATATAGAAGTGTTGATTTTGAAATGTCTCTTGCTGGAGGTGTAGCTAATGGACAGCATCCTAAGGGAACTGCAGTTGATATTATTGTAAATAAAAAAAGTGGCGGTAGTGTTGACTCAAAATTAGTGTGTTGTGCTTCAGAAACAGTTGGTTTTAATGGAATAGGATATGGTGGAACTTACACTCATATTGATGTAAGAAGTAGTAAAAGTTATTTTGATGAAACTAATGGTAAAACAGGAATAAGTAGTTTTTATTCATATTTTAATATTGCTAAACCAAATAACAATGCTCAAATTACAACTAATGGCAAATATAAAGTAGGAGATATAGTAACTATTAATGGTGTATATATATCAAGTGATTCAAATGACAAATTAACTCCAAGAATTACAACAGGTACTATTACAAAAATAGTAAATAATGCAAAAAATCCTTATTTACTTAATGATGGTAATATTGGTTGGGTAAATGATTCAGTAATAACTAATAATAATGTTTATTTAAGTAATTTAAGTTATAAAGGAACATCTTTAGTAGATGCTTTAAATGAAATAAAAGTAGATAGTAGTTATTCTTATCGAAGTAAATTAGCAACCAAAAATAATATATCTAATTATAAAGGAACAAGTGAACAAAATACTACTATGTTAAACTTACTTAAGAAAGGTAAATTAATTAAAGCTTAATTTACTTTTCTTTTGTTTAATTGTATAATAGTTTTGAGGTGAAATATAGAATGAAAATAAATAATGACTGTGCAAGAAAAATATTAATTGAAGTAGAAAAAATTCCGTATGGCGAAACTATAAGTGTTGCTAAATTACATGAAAAAATTTCTGATTTTAAAATTGAAGAAGTTTTAGCAATAGTTACTTTATTTAATAGAGAACATTATTTAACAATAATAGATAAGAACAGTTATGATGAGAATGATGTTTTAAGAGATCATAAAATTAAATGTTTAACAGAAAGAGGCTATAAAACTTTAGATTTAATTCGTGATGATAAATTATGGAATGAAATAAAAACAAAAGTGGATAAATTTAATGAAATATCTATATATACTATTTTTGATATAGCAAACAAAATATTAAGTTATAAGTATAATCAAATATTTAACTTGCCTGATAATATGTCTGTAAGTAGTATTAGATGGTAAAAAATGAACAAATGTACTATAAAATAACAGAAAATAGCAAATTTTTAAACTTTTTTCATGAAAAAGAAGTAATTTGCGATTTTTTTTATCAATAATACTTATAGAGGGGGGAGGAGGTGACAATTGCCTACAAAAGAAATATTAATTAGTCCTAGAATACAATTATGCCATGATAAAGTATTTAAAAA
>CALVXD010000026.1 GCA_944368815.1 uncultured Bacilli bacterium | reverse complement strand
TAAAGATGATGTTGTATTAGGTATAAAAGAATATTATACACAAAATTTGTATGATAATTTTGATTTGCATGATATAGTAAATGATACTTCTAAAGAACAAGAAATAAATGATTATTTATATTCTAAAGATTATGATGACAAAGATATTGATATATAGAAAAAATCGAGCAAATTTTAAATGCTCGATTTTAAAGACTATAATTCCATTATAGTAACACACTACGCTATTGGCAAAGCCAATAACGGTGTGAAAAAGGGAATTTCCCTTTTTAAACCCTTATAGCATAATTTTAGCAAGGCATAGGCCAAACAAAATTATGTTTTTATTTTCAAAACTCCGTAATGAAAATAAAAGAAAAAAGTCTATTGACAATTTTGTTGAAATTTCGTTTCAGCCAAAACTTGCCGCGACTTTTTATTATCTATGCATATGTGAAGATTTATCAATTTCATCTTGTGAGTTTTGAATAGAAAAATCTATTGATTTAAAAGTTTGATTAATCTTAGCAATTGCTTTTGCCATTTCTTCATGAGAAGTAAAAACATCATCATTATAACCTAGAGGGACAACACCCATTCTTGTGTTTGCAACTTTTTGATATCCTTGTTCCTTGTACTCTTTGATTTTCTTTAATGCGTTTTCATTAGCAATAAGAATTTTCTCACCCTCACTATTATTAGTAGGATTGTTTGCCTGCTCTAAAACATCATTTACTGAATAACTTTCGCCAACAAATAAATTAAACTTATCCCATGCAAATTTAAATTCACCATTAGCACCAACTACAGGGAATCTTGTAGAAATAAGAGCCCCAAAAGCATTAGCAGGTATTTCATCAAAATTACCAGAAGTAAGTAAACCTTTTTCAACTCTATATTCAATAGCCATTTTTGGAGCCATAAATTGTAGTTCTTCAGAATTAAACATATTTTAACCTCCTTCCTGATGATTCTATTATAACATATTTATCACTATTTTAAAATTTTTTAAAGTTTTTTTACACATTTTATCAAAAATATAGTATAATTTAACTAGTTAGTAGTTATTACTACCTATAAATTTATGCCTAGTGGTTGTTATACTTCCACCATAAGGGCACCATATTGTAAATATTATATCTATAATAAAAATAATAATAAATAAGTAAGTACCTTTTCTAGGTATTTTTTTTATAAATTTATTTATAAATGGATGAATAATATATATAAATAATATACTAAATATCCCCCATACAATTGCTAAATCTAAACTTATATATTTACCTATGTTATATTCCTTATTTGTATAATTCCATAATTCCATATTTAATAGTTCTTTAAGTAAAAAACCTCCGATAAATTCTAATAAAGTTAATAAAATAGTAAATATTATAAATTGTAATATTATTATAAAAAATTTATTTATTTTTAATTTAGAAATAATTTTTTTGTTAATTAGTATAATTAATATGGCTCCAATTCCATATATTGGTGTAATTGGCCCATATAAGAAACCACTATGACGAGCTGAATCAATAAATTTATATATAAAAGATTCCGTTAAAAATCCTAATACTGAATACATAAAAAAACAATTTATATAATACATATAGCAATCACCTATTTATAGTTTGTATTATATAAATTATTTTATTCTAACATTATCTTAATTCTGTATTTCCTGTTTTTACATATCCATCTAAACTAGAAGCACTTGACCATTTAACATCATTATAATCTTTTTCTAAAGAATAACTCCTATATACAGTTACCTTTTCTTTATGTGTGTTATATATCTTATATGAAGTATATGCAGTTGCATTTTCATTTGTATCTTCTATACAACTATTCATATCAGTATATTGTCCATAAAAATATAAAGGAACAAAATATACATATGCTTTTAAATTATTTGAATAATATGGAGTTACATTATATTTATTTCTTATATTAACTGTTATATCTACAGTATAATAATTTGAACTTTTTCTAAGATTACTTACTGTAAATGAAAAATTGTTTGATTTTAATGAAGCGGCTCTATAAGTATATAATTCTGGTATTTGTACTTTGTATTTATCATCTACTCCAACCATTGATAAATTACTACTATTTTTATAGGCTTCATAATAAGATAAATCATTATTAAAATATTTTTTACCTAATATTTTAACATTATTTGCACTATTAGGAATGTCTAATAATTTCACAGTATAAGTAATATTTGTTGGAGAATTTTTAGTAACATAACCAGTTGAATAATATTCAACGTCTTTAACTTTACAATAATTAGAGATAGACATAGTATCAGTTTTACTTTCTACATTATCTCCACTTATCTTTTTTAGTTGCCAAGGAGTATATTTCTTATTAACTTTTACATATTCATAATAAGTTACTTTATTGGCACTATTATTAGTTGTACTATTACTTTCATTATTACTATCATTAGTATCAGTAGTATTACCATTATTATCAGTATTATTATCTTCATTATCTTTGTTTTCACTTTGTTCTTCATTTATTTTATTTTTTGTAATTTTTTCATCTTCACCACAAATTAATTTAGCTGTTATTTCATAATAACCATCTTTTTTTAATGCTTCCACATAACTATTACTCTTATCACATGCTTTTCCATCTTGATCTAATAATTCATCAATTATACCCTTTTTTATCATTGCATCTAAAGTTAAAGTTATCTTTTCATTTTCTTCTGTTGGTAAATTATCACTTTCAAAATAATTTAAAGCTGCACTATTAAACTTTTCAAAATTATCATCAAAATTACTTTCTTTTTTTCCTTTATTAAAAGTCATAGACACAACCCATATTGCTAATAATATTAATACAATAAATATTACTATTTTTATAATTAATCCTACCCAATTAAATCTATAATCAATTTCATCATTCATATAAAAAACCTCCCCACATCGCTTTCTTAAGTATTTAATATTCTAGCACATATAATTAATAAAGTCAATTTATAATGAAAAAACAGCCATATTAAAATGACTATTTATCTCTTTATTTCACATATTTCATATGCTTCAATAATATCGTTTTCTTTAATATCATTAAAGTTCTCTATAGTAATTCCACATTCTAATCCTTGTTTTACTTCTTTTACTTGATCTTTTTCTCTTGCTATGGAATTAATATTACCATCATAGATAATTACACCATCTCTAATTACTCTAGCCTTAGCATCTCTTTTTATAATACCATCAATTACATAAGAACCCGCAATTGTTCCAACTTTAGAGAATTTAAATAATTTTCTAACTTCCGCTGATCCAATTACTTTTTCTTCATATTCTGGATCTAGTTCACCTTTCATAGCATCTTCCATTTCTTCTACTACTTTATAAATAATGTTATATAATCTAATATCAACATTCTTTTCTTTAGCATATTCCATAGTTTTATTATTAGGTCTTATATTAAATCCAATAATTAATGCATTTGAAGCTGCTGCTAGGACAATATCACTTTCTGTTACTGTTCCTATTCCACTTCTAATAACGTTAATTTTTACTCCTTCAACATCTATCTTTAATAAAGAATTTTTAACTGCTTCTTCGCTACCTTTAACATCTGCTTTTAATACAACATTAATTTCTTTACATCCAGAATTAATTCTTGAAAACAAATCATCTAAACTAACAGATGTTGTAGTCTTATTATTTTTTAATTTTTCATTAGCTTTTCTTTGTTCAGCAATGCTTCTAGCTTTCTTTTCATTTTCAAATACCATGAATTTATCTCCTGCTGAAGGGCTTTCATTTAATCCTGTAATAGTTACTGGCATTGAAGGATCAGCTTCTACTAAGTTTTCTCCTCTATCATTTTTTAGAGTTCTAACTCTTCCATGAGCATTACCTACTACTATGTTATCGCCAAGTCTAAGAGTACCATTTTGAATTAATAAAGTTGCTACTACTCCTAGATTTTTATCCATTTTTGCTTCTATTACTGTTCCTTTAGCATAACGATTAGGATTTGCTTTTAATTCTTGTATTTCACTAATTAATAATATTCTCTCTAATAAATCATCGATACCCATACCTGTTTTAGCAGAGATATTAACGAACATTACATCTCCACCCCACTCTTCAGGTGTAATTCCATTTTGAGCCATCTCTGTAAGTACTCTTTCTGGATTTGCATCAGGTTTATCCATTTTATTTACCGCTACAATAATCGGAACATTTGCAGCCTTAGCGTGATCAATTGCTTCTTTAGTTTGAGGCATTACACCATCATCTGCTGCTACTATAATAATTACTATATCAGTAATACTTGCTCCTCTTGCTCTCATTTCTGTAAAAGCAGCGTGTCCTGGCGTATCAATAAAAGTTAATCTCTTACCACTATAATTTATTTGATAAGCACCAATTGCTTGTGTTATTCCTCCTGCTTCACCACTAGCTACATTAGTTTTTCTAATAGTATCAAGTAAAGTAGTTTTTCCATGGTCTACATGTCCCATGATAGTTATAACCGGAGCTCTTTCTACTAAATCTTCTTCTTTTTCTTCTATTTCAAGTTCTTCAAAATTAACTTCATCTCTTGTTGTATCTCTTTTTAAAGTTTTACCATAATCTGATACTACTATTTCTGCAGTATCAAAATCAATTGCACTATTAAGTGTCAACATCATTCCAAGTCCCATTATTTTCTTTAGAACTTCTCCTACTCCAACATTAAGTAAACTTGCTAAATTAGATACACTCATTCCATCACTATAAAGTATAACATTCTCATCATCTTCTACTTTATTAGACATCAATTTTTCTTTATGTTTGTACATTTCTTTTCTTTGTTTACGAAAATCATCTTTATTTTCTCTATTATTATCGTTATTTTTTTTCTTCTTTTTTACATTGTTCTCTTTATGTTCTTCTATTTCTTCTAATTCTTCTAAATAACTATCTTCAAATTCTTCTGAATTAAAATCGTTATTTTCTTCTTCCTCTTCACTCATATTTGCAATTTCATTATCTAACATAATTATTGCATCATCATCTAACATATCATCTTCATTTGTTGCATTTATACTTAAAGTTTTACATAATTTTAATATTTCTTCAATACTTTTATTTACATCGATTGAATATTCTTTTACACTCATCATATAAATCACCTCCAAAGTTTATTTATTTATAATATCTCTTAACTCCTCATACACTTCATTGGGTATTTCTACTTCTAGTTTTCTTCCTAAAATATTACTTTTAATTGCTTTATCTAATACTTCATTATCTTTTTTAATATATGCTCCATGGCCATTAACTTTTCCTGTTAAATCTACGACAACATTTTCTTTTGTTCTAACAATTCTAATTAATTCCTGTTTAGGTAATTGTTCTTTAGAAACAATACAAGTACGCATTGGTATTTTTCTTTGTTTCATCTATTCTTCTACATCCTCAGCTTTTTTTACATCTATTTTATAATGAGTAAGTCTAGATGCTAATTTAACATTTTGTCCTTTTTTACCAATTGCTAATGAGAAATTATCATTATTTACAATAGCAAGTGCTTCTTTTTTCTTTTCATCTAAAATACGTACTTCAATATCTTTAGCAGGAGATAATGCATTAGCTATAAATGTAGCAGGATCTTTATCATATAGTATAATATCTATTTTTTCTCCATTTATTTGTTTTAAAACTCTATTAATTCTACTTCCTTTTTCCCCAATTATAGCTCCAAGCGGATCTATATTACTAAATTCTGAATATACAGCAATTTTACTTCTTGAACCAGCTTCTCTTGCTACAGAATATAGAATTACTGATCCATCACTTAATTCAGGTATTTCTAACTCTAGTAATCTCTTTAAAAAGCCATAATGTTTTCTAGATAATAATATAAATACTCCTTTAGTACCAATATCAAGTTTTGATACATATACCTTAACTGAAGAACCCATTTCTAATTTTTCTCCAGGAATTATTTCATCTTTAGGTAAAATACCATGAGTTCTTCCTAAATCAACATAATAGTTATTAGCGTCTTCTCTAGATAAGATACCTACTAATAATTCATCTTGTTTATCTTTAAATTCTTCTGTTATATTATTTTTTTCTGCTTCTTTAATTCTTTGAACTACTACTTGTTTAGCAGTACCTGCTGCTACTCTACCAAAATCAGTTAATTCTTCATCTTTTTCAATTGTTTCTCCAATATTAATATCAGGTACTATTTTTCTAGCATCTTCTAAACTAATTTCTATTCTGTCATCATTTACTTCTTCTACTACTGTTTTAAATGAACATAATCTAATTTCTCCAGTTTCAGGATTTACTGTACATTTTCCATTAGGGTTACCAGTTTTCTTTTTAAAAGCTGCTACCATTGCTTGTTCCATTGCTTCAATTACAATAGATTTATCTATTCCTTTTTCTTTAATAATACTATCTAATGCTGTTAAAAATTCTTTAATTTGTTTGCTATTCATTTTATACTCCTCTTTCCTTTGAAGAAATATCTAATATATAACTTTCTTCAATAATATCATTTTCATCTAATATTGGATTAATAATATTTGTTACTTCTACACAAGTATCAACATCAATAGGCACTTCTCTATCAATAGTTATTCTAAGAAAATTATTATTTCCTTCTTTTTCATAGATAACACTATCAATAGTTACACCAATCTCATTTACTTTCTCTTCTACTAAATCTCTTACTTTTTTCTCTATATCCATATATACCTCCAATAATAAAGAGTGGTACTCTGTGCCACTCTCCTTCCTCAAGATACTTGTATTATAGCATATATTATTAACAAAAACAAGTAAATTTCATATAAATAGTTGAAATTTATAAAAAATTAGTATATACTATTAAATGTATTTATGAGATGCGCCCATAGCTCAATTGGATAGAGCGTTTGGCTACGGACCAAAAGGTTTGGGGTTCGAATCCCTATGGGCGCGCCATTTAGTTTATTAAGACACTTTATGTGTCTTTTTTTCATGATACTACTTCAAATGGTGAATCCATTGTTCCATTTCCAATGAATTTAGTATTTTTGTTAAGTGATATAACTGGTCTTACTCCATATACAGTGGTTGAAGTTCCAGCAAACGATCCACCAATACCTCCTGTATAAAGAACTCTCCACATCCAAATTCCAGAATCGTAAAAAGAATTTGGAGACATAGTTCTATAGTAACCACCTGTATATAAATAATATTTTGTATTATCTAATGGATATACTCCACCAGCCAATGATACCTCATCAACAGTTATTAAACCTGCAGGATAAGTTAAATCACCATTACCCAAATCCTCAGATACAGTAAATTTATCATTTTTCTGATTACACACAAGTGAAGGATTTTTTTGATTATATATTCTAAGCCGTGACATATAATAAGTTGTTGATGTTCCTATTCCTGTCCCTGAGTAAACACTTCGATCATTACAATAAATTGCATCAGCGACATAATCATTATATCCTTTATCCTCAATATTTATTTTATACCATTTGTCTACAACTTTTTTTATCGTACTGTCATATATATTTGCATGAACATCTTGATATGTATTACCTTCGATATTACCATACATATATCCTGCATATGCGTTGTTATTATATTCATCATTAAAATTTGATGTATCAACATACTTATCAGATGTTGCTTCCCCATTTACATGAGCACTTGTCCCATCATAAATTATTCTAATGGTACCATCTCCATTTATCCTTATTATTCTCCAATAAAAACCCGCAAATTTAACATAGTTATTTTCTACTTCACCTCTAAAATAATAGGATGTCCCTAAATCATCATATATTTCATATATTCCATTTGTAGTTTCGCAAGTAGATTCATCACTACAACTTGCTTGAGCAGTCTTCATAAAATTTGGTGTTCCATTATTAACTGTTAATCCTAATTTATTTAGCGTTGATTGCGCAGGAATGTATTCACTTCCTACTCCATCAGTTACTATCTTAGCACTAAATGTTTTCCCTATCTCTGTATTTGGTGTATCTATAGATAACCATATTCTAACTGACATAGTAATAGATTCTCCAGGATTTAACGTTAAATCATTATTTATTATTCCTTCACTTAAACTAGATAATAAAACTGGTTCTTTATCATCTAATTTTATTTTTATATAATTAGGATTTATTTGATTTTCCGTTGTAGTAGACAACAACTTTAAATCAAATGTATATGTTAAATTTCCTACATTAGTTATGGTAAACGTATAAGGAGTTAAGTTTGCTCCTTCTTCGTCTGTTATAGGTAGACTATTTACTAACTCTAATTTACTTCCTTCTTCTACTTTTATATCTAAAATACCTGCGGTATAACTTTCTGTATTATCCATTGTATGTACTTTAAAAAATAATGCATATGTAGTAGAAGACATTACTACTAGCACTAAAATTATTGATAATAATGTCATTAATATTTTTTTATCGCTTAATATCTTTTTCATACTTTCTTAACTCCTTATACTTCTAATATTTATTATAATACTTTTTTGTGTCAAAATATGTAGTCATATTGTATACATTCACACACGAAAAAACTATAGCAAATAATTCTAGTTTCCTAGAACTTTACTATAGTTATATTTATTTATATTATTATTTGTTAACAGATAAGTAAGTTTATACCCCCCCCCTAATTTACAAACGGTTAATTTGATTAAATGTTTATTCATAATACCTTCTCCTTCCATTTGTAAATTAAGTGAGTTGTTTACTCTACTGTTTACATTACTAATATATCATAAATTGTAATAGTTATCAATAATTTTTATTAATTTAACATTTCTTTTAAAAACTGTCCTGTATAACTTTCTTCTACTTTACTTACTTCTTCTGGAGTTCCAGTACATACTATATTTCCTCCTAGATTACCTCCTTCAGGTCCTAAATCAATAATATAGTCTGCCACTTTAATTATATCTAAATTATGTTCAATAACTATAACAGTATCGCCATTATCTACTATTCTTTGTAAAATTGAAAGTAATTTTTTAATATCGTGAGAATGTAATCCTGTACTAGGTTCATCTAATATAAATAAACTCTTACCTGTAGGTTTCTTTTGTAATTCTTTAGCAAGTTTTACTCTTGCTGCTTCTCCTCCTGATAAAGTTGGAGCACTTTGTCCAAGTTTTACATAACCTAAACCTACGTCTTGTAATACTTTTAATTTATTTAATACTTTAGGATGATTTTCAAAAAATGTAATCGCTTCATCTACTCGCATATCAAGTACTTCACTAATATTTTTATTTTTATATTTTATATCTAAAGTTTCTCTATTATATCTTGTACCATGGCATACTTCACAAGGAACATATACATCGGGTAAGAAATGCATTTCTATTTTCTTAACTCCATCTCCCCAACAAGCTTCACATCTTCCACCTTTAACATTAAAACTAAATCTTCCTTTATCATAGCCTTTTATCTTAGCTTCTTTAGTTTCGGCGAATATATCTCTTATATCATCAAATACTCCAACATAAGTAGCAGGATTACTTCTAGGAGTTCTACCTATTGGGTTTTGAGTAATTTGTACTACCTTATCGATATTTTCAATACCTTTTATTTCTTTATGTTTTCCAGGTTTTTCTTTAAATACATATAAGTTACTAGCAATTGCTTTATATAGTATTTCATTTATTAAACTTGATTTACCGCTTCCTGATACTCCTGTTACACAAATAAATGTACCAAGTGGAAATTTAACATTAATATTTTTTAAGTTATTTTCTTTTGCACCTTTTATTTCAAGATACTTCTTATTCCCTTTTCTTCTTTTAGTAGGTACTTCTATCTTTTCTTTACCTGTTAAATATTTACCTGTTAAACTATTCTCGTTTTGCATTACTTCTTCTGGAGTTCCTGCTGCCATAACTTGTCCACCATTGTCTCCTGCAAAAGGACCTATATCTATTAAGTAATCTGCCGCTAACATTGTATCAGTATCGTGTTCTACTACTATTAGTGAATTACCTAAATCACGCATTTCTAATAACGAATTAATAAGTTTACGATTATCTCTTTGATGTAAACCAATACTAGGTTCATCTAATACATATAAAACACCAGTTAATCTAGAACCTATTTGTGTTGCAAGTCTTATTCTTTGCGATTCTCCTCCTGATAAAGTTCCTGCACTTCTATTTAATGTTAAATAATCAAGTCCTACATTTATTAAGAAATCTAACCTTGACATGATTTCTTTAATAATAATGCTTGCTATCTCTTCTTGTTCTTTATTTAATTTTAAACTACTAATAAAATCTCTTAATTCTCTAATCGATAAACAAGTTACTTCATATATATTTTTCTTATTTATAAGAACTGATAACACACTATCTTGAAGTCTTGTTCCATTACAAGTAGGACAAGGAAGTTCTGTCATATATTGTTCAATCCAATCTCTTATCCATCCACTTTTTGTTTCAATATATCTTCTCTCTAAGTTAGTTATTATTCCTTCAAAATAATTTTTACTCTTTCTCGTATTACCATTTTTAGCAACATAATTAAACTCTAACATATCAGGAGATCCATATAATAATATATCTAATTTATCTTTTTCTAAGTCTTTTATTTTTTTATCTAAATCAATATCATAATATTTACTTAAAGTTACAAGTTCTGTATTCATAATACTATTAGGATCATCTAAATTAATTACGACAATTGCCCCTTCGTTTACTGATTTATTTTTATCAGGAATAATTAAATCTAAGTCTAATTTATATTTAATACCAAGTCCTTTACAATCAGGGCACGCTCCATATGGAGCATTAAATGAAAATATTCTAGGTTCAAGTTCATCTAATGAATAATCACAATAAGGACAAGCAAAATTTTCACTTAAAAGTATTTCTTTATCTCCCACTACATCAATAATTACTTTCCCATGAGCAAGTTTTGTTGCTGTTTCTACTGAATCATATAAACGACTTCTTATATTATCTTTAATAACAAGTCTATCTATAATAACTGATATATTATGTTTTTTAGTTTTAGAAAGTTCTATATCTTCACTTAAATCTAATAGTTCGCCATCTACTTTAACTCTAATATATCCATCTTTTCTAAGACTTTCAAATAAATCTTTATGAGTTCCTTTTTCTCCTTTTACAACCGGAGCCATAACCATTATCTTTGTTCCTGTTTCTAACTCTAATACTTTATTAACCATTTCTTCAATACTTTGAGAAGTAATTGGTATATTATGTTCAGGACAATAAGGAACACCAATTCTTGCAAATAATAATCTTAAATAATCATATATTTCTGTAACAGTACCAACAGTACTTCTAGGATTTTTATTAGTAGTCTTTTGATCAATACTAATTGAGGGACTTAACCCTTCAATACTATCAACATCAGGTTTCTCAGAACTTCCTAAAAACTGTCTAGCATAAGCACTTAAACTCTCAACATACCTTCTTTGTCCTTCAGCATATATTGTATCAAATGCTAAAGATGATTTACCACTTCCTGATACTCCAGTCATTACAACAAGTTTATTCTTTGGTATTTCAATATCAATATTTTTTAAATTATTTTCTCTAGCACCCTTTATTACTATTTTATCCATAAATAATCACACCCTTAAATACAAGTAGTATTATATAGCAAACATTTGTTTATGTCAACATCTATTTATATCATTTCCTTTAATTTATTTTTTATTCTATAAATAATATTATATACATATTTTACATCTTTATTTAACATATCTGCTATCTCACTATAACTATAACCACTTTTTAATAATTCAATTATTTCTTTTTCTTGTTCTTTTAATCCGTCATAATAACTTTCATAAGTATTACCACTATCAAACACCATATATTCAATCATATCTTCTTCTTTATATAATTTGTTTGAATAATCTATTTCATCATCTTCTAATGGAACTGATTCATTTAATATTTTATTTTTCTTTTTATCAATAGATCTTTTATAAGTTTTTAATGCATTATTTAGATATGACATTAAAAAAGTATTAAAAGAAGCACCATTATCTTGATTATAATTACTTATTGCTTCTTCAAAACAAATATTTAATTCTAATAATACATCGTTAAAGTCAACACCTTTATCACTATTTTCCATAACAAATGTTTTAGCATTAGTATGCATTAAATTTTTATATTTTTGATATAACATTTCTTTTGCTTCTTCATTATTTTCTTGGGCTAAATATATAAGTTCATAATCATTATTCATTTTATCTATCCTTCATTATATGAGACAATACTATTGCACAAGAAACAGAAGCATTTAAACTATTAATCTTACCTTTCATTGGAATAGACGCAATTATATCAGAGTTTTCATATACCATTCTAGATATTCCTTTACCTTCATTTCCGATAACAATACAAACAGGCATATTATAATCTATTTTTGTATAATCTTCTCCATCCATATCAGTTGCAATGATCCAATATCCGTCACTTTTAAGTTTTCTTATTGTATCATTTAAATTAATTACTCTTATAATAGGAATATATTCAATTGCCCCTACTGAAGTTTTAACAACTGTAGAATTTACTTTTACACTTCTATCAGTAGGAATTATAATAGCATCTACTCCTAGGGCTTCACTAGTTCTAATAATAGCCCCAAAATTATGAGGATCTTCCAAATGATCTAACATTACAATAACAGGATTTTCTTTATTTATATTAGGAATTATTTCATCATAACTATATGTTTTAACATCATCTATTTCCATTACTATTCCTTGATGAAGTCCTTCTACTTTTTTATCAAGTTCATAGTTTTTTACAAAAGATACTTTAATATTATTCTTTCTAATTAAATCAATTATTTCTCTATCATTAAATTTTTCACTTAGATAAATTTTATTTATTTTACTATTATTATGTAATTTTTCTCTTGCCACATTTTTACCATATATATACATATTTATCCTCCCTTATACTTCTATTTGGTTAAGTATTTCATTAAGTCTATCTTTATTAGTTAAATATAAATAACCTATTAATGTTTCAAAACCAGTTGCATATTTATAAGTTACAATATCAGTATTTTTAGGATGAGCACTTCTTTTATAGTTTCTTCCTCTTTTTACAATGTCCGATTCTTCTTCATTAAGTATCCCTGTACTAATTAAATTATCAAGTATTTTAGCTTGTCCTTTTGCAGATACATACTTAACTGACTCTTCTTGCAATCTTTCTACTTTATTTATTCCTTTGTTTATTAAAGATTCTCTTATATACACCTCATATATTGCATCTCCTAAATAAGCAAGGACTATTACATTTATATTATTTATATCCATATTATCACCACTCGGTAGTATTCTATCATATTTTTATAAAGAAAAAAAGAGTTAAATCAAATTATCTCTTTCATAGACATTTATATTATTATTCGCGTAAATTTTTACTTTAAGTCCTTTAACAAACTTAATAAAACATAAATCTGTAATAACAATATCTTTATCATTTTTTAAATTAAATTCCCTCTTAGGCAAATTTTTTAATCTAGGGTTTGCAGCACCCACTCTTAATATATTAACACTATTGGCAATATATATTGTCATACTGTTATCATTAGTTTCATAATCAATTCTAACTAAATCTTCAATAACTAAACTACCTTCCCCTTTTATTTGATAAGTTCTTGGTTTTACTTCTTTTTTAGGGGTAATCTTTTTTAACATTTTATAATCAATATAATTAATAACACTACCATTATCAATAATTCCTGGAGTATCAATAAACTCTATATCTTTAATTTTTACTTCAATAGTATCCAGTGTAGTTGAAGGATACATACTAGTAGTTATATCAATATCTGATTCTGAATAATTTTCAATTAATTTATTTAATAAAGTACTTTTACCAGAATTAGTATTTCCAATTAAATATACTTTCTTTTTATTATATTTTTCTATTTTTGATATTAAATTATCTAAATTATAGTTTTTAATACTACTAATTACTTCTATATCTTTAAAATTATAATGATTTTTTACATAATCTATTATCTTATTATCTTTAACACTTTTAGGTAATATATCTCTTTTAGTTAAGACTACTATTACATTTTTAAACTTAGATAAATCCATTATCGTTAAATTAAGTAAACTAGTTACATATATTACTAAATCATTACTATCTATATTATTTATTATTTTTAAGTAATCACTATTATCTTTATTAGTTACATGATATTCTCCATAATGTTTAAGTCTAAAACATCTATTACATATATCATGTTCTAGTTCATCATCTTTAAGAATATTTCCACATCCCATACATTTTCTATTCATAATACTGCCCCTTTGTAAATATTCCCCTTTTATGCATTTTCTTCATTAATTTTCTTTCTATTAAGCGTGAAAACTTTGTAGTTATTATATCTTCTTTTGACACAGGATTTACTAAAATAGTTTTAATTCCTACTCGATTTCCTCCATATATATCTGTAAGTAATTGGTCTCCAATTATAGCTACTTCTGATAAATCAAAGTTAAACATTTTCATAATTTTTAAAAATTTATCTTTTCTTGGCTTCCTTGAATTAGCAGAACAATCAACTAGTAATTTATTCTTAAATGGTTCTAATCTTTTCTTTGTATTATTTGAGTATATTATTACTTTAAAATCCATATCTTTTAAGTCTTCAAATAATTCTATTAACTTACTTGTAGGTTCTTTAACGGAATACGCTGCACAAGTATTATCTAAATCAAATAGTAAACACTTTATACCATCTGCTTTTAATTTATCATAATTAATTGAATAAATGCTTTTTTGATACATATCAGGAATAAACTTATCTATCATAATCCACCTCACTTACATCAAGTATATTAATTATATCATATATTTAAAAAAATAATGACAACTATTTTAGTTTGTCATTAATATTAAAGATATACAAAGTATTATTATTATCGTAAGAAGGACCGCAATTAACTTATCTTTATCATTATTTAACATATATCTTCGCCTTTCTTCTACTACATTTAGTAATATATTTATATAATAACATTATTAAATGTTTAGTGTAAAGATATATTTATTAACTTTTAAAATTAGTTTGATTAAATATTAATCAATAATTATTTTATTAATAAACATAATTTGACATTTTTTTTATAAGATTAATTAGAGGTGCTTATATGTTATTTAATATATTTAATTTTATTGCTAATAATTTAACTTTCTTTACTGGATCTTATTCTAATAATGTTTTTCCTGATCCTTTATCAAAGGAAGAAGAAGAAAAATATGTAATAAAGGCAATGAATGGTGATAAAGATGCAAGAGCCAAATTAATTGAACATAATTTAAGACTAGTTGCTCATATTGTTAAGAAGTTTAAATCTAATGTAAATGATGTTGATGATTTAATTGGAATTGGTACTGTTGGTTTAATAAAAGGAATAGATACTTATTCTCCTGATAAGAATGTTAGGCTTACTACATATGTAGCAAAATGTGCGGAAAATGAAATTCTTATGTTTTTTAGAGGAGATAAAAAGAATTCTAAAAATGTTAGTTTAAATGAAGGAATTAGTTATGATAAGGAAGGTAATGAAATAACAATACTAGATGTTTTAAAGACACCCGATCCTGATTATGCCGAAGAAATTCAAAAAAATGACAATATTGCTTTACTAAAAAAATATATGAATGTACTTACTAAAAGAGAAAGAGATATTTTAGAAGCGAGATACGGTCTTAATAATACTAATGAATATACTCAAAAAGAAATTGCTAAAAAATTAGGTATTTCTAGAAGTTATGTATCAAGAATTGAAAAAAGGGCTACTACTAAAATACTTAGGGAATTTATTAAAAATAACCAACATATTAATTAAAAATTGTGAATAATTAGTGAAAATGATAGTAATTATTAGAACAAATAATTAGTAATGTAAATGGTAAAATAAAATGTAGGAAATCGGTAAAAATAAATGTCGGTTTTCCTACATTTTATTTATTGATGAT
>CALVXD010000025.1 GCA_944368815.1 uncultured Bacilli bacterium | reverse complement strand
AAACGCCCATATTATGGACGTTTCTCTTACATTTTAATTTCACTTTATGAAACTGGAATTTACTTTTTCATTTCACGTAAAAAAGAAAGAACAACTACTTAGTAGTTATCCTTATCTTAATTTTAGTAGTCTTTGGTGTATACGTTGCTTTCAATTCATCACCAGTAACTTCAATTTCTACTTCATGATCTCCCTCACCATATTCTGATAAATCTACGATTGCTTTTATATTGGAAGCATCAATTGAATCTATTACTTCTTGAGTTCCTTTTACTATTACTGATATCTTACTTGAATTTTCTCCTAAAGCTACTGCTTTATAATTAGGATTTAAATTAATTGTTTCAATATATACATCTTCTATTTCCTTACTAACTTCGGTACCTAATGAAATACTAACTTGAGCATCAGTTTCTGAAATATCTCTTACACCCTGTGGTTTAGTGATTTTAACATCAAATGTCTTATTTTCTGAAAGTCCATTTACATCTATTTCAATTGGAATATATTGTAATTCTTCTAATACACTTTCTTCACCATATACAGTTACTTTACTTATACTAGAAGTCATAGAACTTATCGCTTTACCAAACGCTACAGTTCCTTTAGGTATTACTTTAATAGGTACTTCTTTACTTGGTGAAACAATACTAACTGTAGCAGTTACCTTGTTTGGTACTATTTCAACATCTACTACATTACCTTCATTATCGTATGCTACTAACTTAACATCATTTAATGTAGTAACACCTGCTTTAGGATCAATTATATTTTTAATATCTACAAGTGCTTTTACAGTAGATACTTTTTCTAAGGTATGTTCTGCGCCTTTAATAATTACTTCTTCTTGATCTATTGTTACACTTTGAACTGCAAGTTTTGAATCTAATGCGCTCTTATTTAATACATCAACATCAACATTTACTGTCTTAGATACTTTTGGATATATAATAACAGTTACAGTAGAAGGATCTAATTTATAATTAACAGAATTAATTGTACTATCATATTTTAAATTAACTTTGTGAGTTCCTTCTTTATAATTAGTTAAATCCACTTTTACTGTACCAGACGCTAATTGTTTTGCTAAATATAATTCAGCAGTACCTCCAATCATTGTAACATCTACTGTTTCTGGAAGTCCTTCTACTACATAAGCTTCTCTATTATAAGTAGCTTCTACTTTTTGATCATATAATACTTCAGCAGAAGAATCTACTAATATAATACTTTTACTATCTACTACAAAGAAAAATCCTATTGCTAATATTAATGATAATATTATAAGAGTATTTTTTCTAGTTAACCATCTTTCAAATTTACCAGTTTTTGCCCCTGTTTTCTCACTTATAAAAAGAACAAACTTAGTAAGAGGAGTTATTATATGTCTATCAATCCATTTAAATATTGATCTAAAGACTGCGGCAAGTGTTCTTCCAATATTCTTAAGCATTTTCATCTTGACTTACCTCCTCATCCTCTTCTTCAAATTCATCATCTAATAATATTTCTTTCTTAGGTTTTAATTCTTCAATCAATAACATTCTTGCATCATCAAGTGATAAATTATAATTAAGTACTCCGCCTACTGCTATTGATATTTTACCAGTCTCTTCTGATACAACTAATGAAATACAATCAGATTCTTCACTAATTCCTATTGCGGCTCTATGACGAGTTCCTAATCTTTTATTTATTTTACTATTTATACTAATTGGGAAAACTGCTCCAGCACTAGTTATTTTATTTCCTTGAATTATTACACCACCATCGTGAAGAGGATTTCTTGGGAAAAAGATTGATATTAATAATTCAGATGAAATATCTGCATAGATCTTTTTGCTTCTCTCAATATAGTCATTCAAGCTTACATCTCTTTCAATAACTATTAATGCCCCAATTCTAGACTTTCTTAAATATTCTACGGCATTCATTATTTCATATACTAACTTTTCTCTTTCATCAAGTGTTAATATTTTATGTCTTCCTAATAATTGATTTCGACCAATATGTTCAAGTATATTTCTAATTTCTGGTTGAAACACAATTATCAATGCAAGTGGTCCCCACATAATTACATATTCAAGGATTAATCCTATTGTAACTAAATTAAAGAAGTCACTTACCACTTTTAAAACTATTATAAATAAAACTCCCTTAAAGAGTAAAATCATCTTTACATTATTCTTTAAACTTTTCAATATAAAATATATTATCATCCATACTAATGATATATCTATTAATTTTTGTAACATTAGTAACACACTATTTAATGTCATTGTAACACCCTCTCTATTTAACATTATATCAAATTTTTTTATAAAAAAAAACTAGAAATTTGTATTTTTTAGTTTTTTACATTTTTAAATATTCTTTTATAACTTCTATAGTATCATTTACAACATTTTTTCTTGTTGCAAATTCTAGTGCATCATTTAATTTATTTAATACCATATCTCTATGAATATATTGTATTTCAAAATTTCCCTCTTTTTCATCTTCAGTTAAGTTTAAATTATCTATATTAGGAATTAAATCCATCTTATAATTATAATAATTAGCAATATACAAAGAATTAATATTATCTTCTGGATAATCTTTAATAAAGTATTTAATTGTTATAAATGGAATTAATTTATTAAAGTTTATATCAACTCCTGCTTCTTCTGATAATTCTCTATGCAAGCATTCCATATCACTCTCATCATTATCAACATGTCCTCCAAGTAAATAATAATTATTGTGACAAAAACATAATAATATTTCATTATTAGAGTTTTCAATAACTACTTTTGCTCTTTTAACAACTCTATTTACTTCATCTTCTTTTATACTATCATCATTATATATTATTGTTATTGGACTAATTAATTTTATTTCTATACCTAATACACCATATTTATTTTGTTCTTCTTTTGAATAATATTTTTCCATATCCTTATAACTAGCTTCTTCATTAAAATTATACCCTAAAGATTCTTTATCAAAGTGTTTATATAGCTTTTCAAAACTATCATATTTATGTAATTTTATTACTTTAGTTTTAATTATTTCTGCATTTTTTCTATTTTCAAATAAAATTATATCATTTTCTTTTATAATACTTCTTTTCTCATCATTTAACCTTAATTCAATAGTTTTAGTACCATTTTTTATAAGTTCAAATGGTTCATTATGTAATCTCATGTTATGTATCATTCTCGTCCCCCTCTTCATAGTTCCATAAACCTAACTTACCTTTAATATATACAGGTTTATCATATTTTTTTATATTTTCTAGTTTCCATGCATAAGTTTCTACATGATTACTTTTAGCGTACACTAAAGGATTTATTTTTCTTAACTCTTCATTAAACTTAACATCTACTAAAATACAATCAGTAATTGTTGCTTCCCCTATTATTGCACCTTTATAATATTCTAAATTATATTCTTCAAATCTTTTTGCTTCATCTTTTTCTAAAGACATTCCTGCATGAATTAATATCTTACCACGATATTTAGTTTTCCAACTTCTAAATTCATATTTTTTATATCCATTTATAATTAATGAAGCCCATGGTTCTTTTATTGTTAATACTTTCATACTTATTACCTACCTTTAAACATACATTCATCGTCATGAGAATTAATTATGCCAACTGCTTGTAAATAAGAATAAATTATTGTAGTACCTACAAATTTCATTCCTCTTTTTCTTAAATCTTCTGATATAGTATCAGATAAATTTGAACTTGTAATACCTACTTCATATATTACCTTATTATCAGTAAACTTCCATATATAATTAGAAAAACTTCCATACTCTTTTTGAATATTTTTAAATATTTTACTATTATTTATTGAAGCATTTATCTTAAGCTTATTTCTTATTATATTTTTATTATTTAATAGTTCGTTTACTTTTTTATCATCATAATCACAGATTTTATCTATATCAAAGTTATCATAAGCATCTTCAAAATATTCTCTTTTATTTAGTACACATTCCCAAGATAAACCAGCTTGAAATGATTCTAAGATTAACATTTCATATAATTTATGATCATCATATACTGGTACTCCCCATTCTTCATCATGATATTTTATATATAATGGATTACTCATATTTACCCATTTACATCTTTTTACTTCACTCATATCTATTACCTTCTTTATTTCATTTATTACTTTTTCAATATAATTATCTTTATATTTCTTTTTATAGACATAAATATATGATGGATGTTCAATATACTTTATTGGTAAATTTAGTTTAATATTATTCTTATTCATATATTTACTTATAAAATTATATACATTATTTCCAAGTAAAAATATTATTTTAGGATTCATTACTTCTATTTCAAGTAATAAATTACTTATACATTTATTCATTTCGTTGGTACTAGGATATCTTATCTTCCCTTCATTATCAAGTGGTAAGCATTTTACTAAATTAGTCTTATAATAATTTAAACTAGGTAAAATATCCTCTATTTCTTTAATTAGAAGACCACTATTAGTGTTTTCTTCTAAAGGATAATTTTTATCTATGTCATCTACCTTTTTAGCAGATAATCCAATCCACATTACATCACAGTTGTCTTTTTTATCTAATAATGGGAGTTGATTTATGTATAGATCACATTTTCTACATTTTTTAATTTCATTTAATTTACACTTCATATAATCACATCCATATAACTACATTAATAGTATAACATTAAATTAAGTTAATAAAAAGAAAAAAGTACTTTCGCACTTTTATCTAAATTGACAACATGATCCACATTGTTCATTAGTAACTACGTTTTCTTCAGTACAAGTATATCTTGGTTGATATGTATGTTTATATATATGATTGTTAATTATTCTTGTATTTATTGGGCATACATGTCCTTGCCCTTTTTTGCTATACCTCAAAAACATCTTCAATACTATATGTTTCTTCTATATCATTAACAGAAATACTTGTTTTACTCTTTTTCAAAATATCTTTATCATCATAATATTCTTTTATTTTTTTTAAAAACAAATTATTAATTTTATCAAACACATTTTCTATCTCATTTAATAAAATAATAGCTGAAGTAGAATAATCAAAAAAAATATCATTTGAAATATGCAAAATAAATGGTTTCTTTTTAGAATATCCTTTAGCTGATTTATTTGGAAATAATAATTCAAATGGATTTAATCGTTTGTTTTTTATTGCAATATCAATCGCCCGTTTTATATTCTGATCTTTATATATATCTAACAAAGTTGATGGAATATTAATATTACCTTTTTCATCAATTCTAATTATTTTTATTTGTGATGAAAAATCTTGATAACAAGAACAATATTTATTATCATAACTATATCGTTTACCAGTAAAATGCAATATTCTATTTCTTAACATATATATTTGCCAGTATAATCCAAATTTGTTTCTTGTCGGAAAATTATTATTTATTTCTTTTTGACCAAAATATTCTTCCAAAACTATTCTTTGTTCAGATTCTATTATTGTACTAAAAGAAGCTACTATAGAATCAAAATAATATGTTAATTCTTGATAATACTGATTTGGTGAAAAACAAATATTTTTTTCCGAAAAAAGTTTTTTATCTAATATTATTATTTGCTTAAAAACTTCTAAAAATTTATTTATGAAAAATATTGTCTTTTTTTCTTTGTAACAGAATTCTTCTATAACATTTTCTATATCATATTGAACCATTTTTTCATCATATTCGTTCTCCTTTATAGTTTTATAATATAAAGGTATAAACATAATATAGTTTTGTTTATATATTTTATTATTTTTTTCTTTTAATGCATCTATTTCCTTCAATAAATTAATATAATTCAATTTAATCACCTTAAATTTATATTATACACTATTATCGTTAAAAGTAACTTTAATATTTATATTTTTATCTTCAAATATTTCAATTCTATCAATTAAATTAATTATTAGCTCTCTACTAGGTTTTTTCATAGATAAAAATTTATTAATATATTCTATTATAAGTTTATTTTTAGATTCTTCATTAATATTATCATTAATACTATTATTTAACTCATTATATCTTTTTTGTTTTATATTTAGTTCCCGCTCTAATTTTATTTTTACTCTTTCAAATTGTTCTTCAGTTATCTTTTTATTTAACTTATCAATATAAATAATATCTAAATTATCATTTATCTGTTTAATATCATTGATAAGTATTTCTAACTCTTTTTTATTATTAAACTCATTGTCTTCTGTTAAATTATTTAATACATTATTTCTAACTTTATCTTTATTAATATAACTTAAGCACATATTAGTTAATGATTTAATTATTACTTTCTCTAATTCATCATAATTATTTGAATGAGTCGTACACAATCTTTGCTTCATATAAGTTCGATAGTAATTACAAATAGTATAACATCTATTATCTTTTTTACGTCTAGATTGTATAGAAATTCTATGTCCGCAGTCACCACAATATAATAATCCATCTAATAAATGATTTTCTTTTTTCTCATTTCTACCAACATTTTTAGGTATTCTTTTTTGAACTTCATAAAATGTTTCTTTGTCAATAATTGCTTCATGAGTATTTTCTACAATTATATAATCTTTAGGATTATTTTTAATAACCTTTTTAACTTTATAATTAACTTTACTTCTTCTATTTTGAACCATATCGCCTATATACATCCTGTTAGTTAAAATATCTCTTATTGTTTTTGAATGCCACTCTCCATACTTTAAATTATAATTACTTTTCCATTCAAAACTATAATACCCGGCTGGTGTTTTTACTCCTTCATTCGTTAACTGTTTTGCTATTTTAAAAAATGATAATCCCTCTAAACACATATCAAAAATTCTTTTAACAACTAATGCTTGTTCTTCGTTTATTACTAGATGATTTTTATCATTCGGATCTTGATCATATCCAAATGGAGTTCTACCTCCTACCCATTTTCCTTCCTTTTGTTTGGCTCTTAAACTGGATTTAATTTTTTTAGAGATATCTTTTGCATACATATCATTCATAATTGCCTTGAATGGTGCAATATCATTATTAGAATTATCTAGACAAGTGTCTATATTATCTGTAACTGCAATATACCTTACATTATGCTCTGGAAAATACTTTTCTATTAAATTACCTGTACCAATATAATCTCTTCCTAATCTTGACATATCTTTAGTAATGACCATATTAACTCTGCCTAATTCAATATCATTTAATAATCTATTGAAATCGGGTCTATCAAAATTAGTTCCACTATATCCATCATCAATATAAATATCATAAACTCTTAAATTATTCTCTTTAACATATTGAAGTAATAAACTCTTTTGATTTGTAATACTTTCACTTTCTAATGCTTTATCATCATCTTCACGAGATAACCTTATATAAATACCAACATTATATATCTTATTTAAACTCCCTAACAATTCTTACCTCCTTCTAGAGATAAATAAGTACATAATGATGGTACCTCACATTTTTTATTTTTACAAATCGTTTGAATATATTTTTTAAGTTCTTTATTTAAAACTTTAATTAATATATCATTTATATCCTTTTCTTCATTAAATATATACTTTATGTTGTACTTATCCATAACTCTTGCACCTCACTTAAATTTATGGATAAATAACTAATTTTAGTAATACTAAATCGTATAAATACCACATTACACAATAATTTAGTATTACTTATAGGCCATTCACCTCTTTATAGATTATCCTTTTAATTTTCATAAACATCATCTCCTCTCGTGATGCATGCTAACTCATTAATTAATACTTGTCAAATCATATTTTTTGAATTTAATTATCCTAAATATCATTATTTTTTATTAATTTTACTAAAGCAGGATAAGATGATGACACCATAACATAAAAAGAACCCTTATACAATAAGGATTCATTATGGTGTCATTCTTATTTTGTACTTACAAAATTCATCCTACTTCGTAGGTTGATATAAAGGATAAATTCTCATTTTATAAGATATTAAAGCATATAAAAAGCATCCAACATTTAATAAATTAATTAATTATTTTTGTAGGATGTTTAATTTTTTAATTGTTTTCTTCTATTTCAAAATCTAATAATTCTTCACATATTTTTTCATATAAATCTTGTTCGTGTCGAATCGTATCAATTAAAAACATTTTATCATTTTTATATTCTTTTATGCCTCTCATATAATAAGGTTTATCATCATCTAATACAATAAATGGCATAATGTTATTTCTCAAACATTCCTTAAACATTATTATTCTACCAACACGACCATTTCCATCTCCAAATGGGTGTATTCTTTCAAACCTAAAATGAAAATCAACAATATCCTCTAAAGTAATATTAGTTTTAGAATTATATTCATTTAATAATTCTTCGATTTTCTCTTCTACATCTTCTGGTGCCGTAGTATTAATAACATTAACTACACCTATTATATTAGGAACAACTTTAAATCCACCAACATTATATCTAGGATTTTCTTCATCACTAGTATTTCTTTTTAATATCTTATTCATTTCAATTATCATCTCTTTAGTTAATAATTCATCAACATTATCTAACATATAATCAAATAATTTAAAATGATTTTTAGATTCAGTTAAATCATCTAACTTTATTAAATCATCGCTTTTAGGAATAAAAGAAGATGTATCAAATATTGCTTCAGTTTGTTCGCTAGTTAATCTACTACCTTCAATTTTACTTGAATTATATGCAAAATTAACTTGAGAATAATGATATATATTACCTTTAAATTTAGATTCTTTTTGTTTAATTAATTCATTCTTAATTTTATTTATATCCATATTACATATCCTCCAATGAAATATTAATACCATTTTCACAATGCTTATAAAATTCTAAAACATTTAGATGATATTTTGGCTTTTTATAATTATATATACAAAGATTATTTTTATTATAATTATTATTTAGTTCATATTTAATAAATTTATCTTGAATATCTAATAATAATTCTTTTAGTGTTTTATATTCATGAATTCCTCTAAATCTTTCCCATGAATGTTCAAACCAATAATATTTGTTATTTTTTTCAAAAGTTAAAAATGTATGAGTAGGGCATTTATCATCATCATAATGAACTATGAAATAAGTTTTAATATTCCAAGTATTTCCTCTAAAATAATATCTCTCTAGTTCTACCTGATCCCAGCATACACCAACTTTATTTTTTATAATTTCTTTAGGGCTTTGTAAAATATAATTACTTGAATAAGATTCATCAACTACATAATGTTTAATACCTTGTTTATCTACCCAACCATATTCTATATTTTCCATTAAATCCATAATTTCAAATTCATTATAATAATCCCAGATATTAAGCTGTCCTTTTGCTTTTATAAATTTTATAGGTTTAATACTATCTAGTATCCAAGCATATCTGCCTTCTTTATATTCACCGCAAATATATTCTTGATAGTTGTTCTTTTTCATTTCTTCTACATACTCTTTTGTCATATAAATACAATCAACTAAATTGCATTTGCAAATAATATTCCCAAAATTCATATCTTTATTATCAACTAAAGACATTAACTCTTTATCTTCTAAATCCTTTTTAGATATTTTAGTAAGGCTTGCATGAATATATAATTCTCCTCTATAATTCGTTTTCCAACTTCTAGTTTCAATTAGCTTCTTTTTTTCATATATCAAAGTTGCAAAAGGTTCTGTCAAACTTAATACCTTCATTTTAACCACCTATAAATATTATACCACACAAAAAGACATTTCTTATCAAAATGCCTTTAGTTTGTACTTATTTCTCTCAAATATTTTGGTCTATCATAAATTATCACTCTTGTGGTACTTCATGAACAATATTTCTATAAACACATCTTTCATGCATAGGTTCAATGATTGGGCATCCAACTGATTGACATCCTCCCATCATTGGGGCTGACATTTCATTCATATTCATATTACTATTTACATTTTGATTAGTTATATTAATATCAATGTCATTATCAAGTCCATAAGGCATATCTGCTCTAAAATCATCATTATAAAACATTTAAACTTCCTCCTATCTACATTATAATATGAATAATATAGATAGATAACTAATACATTTGTCCTAGAAAGGTAGTTTAAAATTTTTATTCCCTAACATTTTCATCATTTTTTTCATTTCTTCAAATTGTTTTAATAATTGATTAACTTCTGCTACTGTAGTTCCTGATCCATTAGCAATTCTTTGCTTTCTTGATGCCTTTAATATATCAGGATTTCTTCTTTCTTCAGGTGTCATAGATAAAACTATTGCTTCTACATGAGCCATCTTTTTAGGATCTATATTAACATTATTAAGCCCCATCTTTTTAGCACCTGGTAACATTTTTAAAATATTTTCAAGTGGTCCTAATTTTTTTATTTGATTAAGTTGAGCAAGAAAATCTTCTAAATCAAAAGTACCTTTTGCCATTTTTTTAGCAGTCTTCATTGCTTCTTTTTCATCTATTTCACTTTCTACTTTTTCTACAATACTTAAAATATCTCCCATTCCTAAAATACGAGAAGCCATTCTATCAGGATGAAATTCTACAAGTCCATCCATCTTTTCACTAACACCAATAAACTTAATAGGAATATTTGTTAAGTGTCTTACAGATAATGCTACACCACCTCTAGTATCTCCATCTAATTTAGTTAAGATTACTCCTGATAAAGATAGCGTTTCATTAAATCCCGTAATTACATTAATAGCATCTTGCCCCATCATTGAGTCTATTACTAATAATGTTTCATCTGGGTGACATAACTCAGTAATATTTTTAAGTTCATCCATAAGTTCAGTGTCAATATGAAGTCTTCCTGCTGTATCTATTAATATATAATTATAATTATTTTCTTTAGCATAAGTAAGTGCATTTCTAACTATCTCTACAGGATCCTTTTTACCTTCAGAATATACTTCAATATTAAGTTCTTTTCCTATTTGTTTTAACTGATCTATTGCAGCAGGTCTATATACATCGCATGCTACCAAAAGAGGATTTTTCTTATATTTTTTTCTTAAAAGATTAGCAAGTTTTCCAATAGTAGTAGTTTTACCAGAACCTTGGAGACCTACCAACATTGTAATAACAGGATTACCTTCTGTTTTTAAATCTACTTTTTCTCCTCCAAGTAACTCAGTAAGTTCATCCTTTACTATTTTTACAAACACTTCTCCTGGAGATAAACTTTTATTAACTTCTTCTCCTAAAGCTTTTTCTTTTACTGTATTAGTAAACTCTTTTACTACTTTATAGTTAACATCGGCTTCTAATAAAGATAATCTAACTTCTCTCATCATCTCTGTTATATTTTCTTCAGTTATCTTTCCATAACCTTTCATTTTATGAATAACGCCTTGTAATCTATCACTTAAATTTTCAAACATTTTTATCACCTAATGTTTATTATACACTATAAATATTATTTTTTTAAATAAAAAGAGTTGATTTTTACAAATTTTTCTAATATAATATAGTATGTAACTTGCAGATGTAGTACAATGGCTAGTATACGGCCTTGCCAAGGCTGAGATGCGGGTTCGATCCCCGTCATTTGCTCCATAGTAAATATTAACTTATAAACTAATCATAGTTTATAAGTTTTTTTATTTTAATATTAAAATATCCTTAATTAAAAGCAACATAAAAGAGTGATTAAAAAATCACTCTTAGCAATCAACTTATTTATCTAATTTGCTGTTAATCAACACAATCTGATAAAAAATTTCTACCTTATGCTCCCATTTGTTTTGCAACTTCGTCAGCAAAGTTTTCTTCTCTTTTTTCCATTCCTTCACCAACTTCATATCTTACAAAACTAATGATTTTACTATTTTTACTTTCAACATATTTACTTACTTTCATTTTGTTTTCTTTAATAAAGTTTTGATCTAATAAACAAACCTCTTCATAGAATTTATTTAATCTTCCATTAACAATCATTGGAAGTTTATTAGAATCTAAGCCTTCTTTTTCAGCAGCCTCAGTTAAGATTGTTCTTTCTTTTTCTACTATTTCAGAAGGTACTTCTTCTTTATTTAAATATGTTGGATTCATCGCAGCAACTTGCATTGAAATATCTTTAGCAAGTTCTTCATCATTTCCCTCTAGTACTACTAGAGAAACAATTTTTCCTCCCATATGAGAATATGGTCCAAATACTTGGTCATCATTTTTAGTAATTGTTTCAAATCTTCTAAATGATAATTTTTCACCAATTTTACTTACTTTTTCTACTATTAATCCTTCAATAGTAGTTCCTTCAACTTCTAATTTCATTGCTTCCTCCATATTAGTAGCATCACTATCTAATACAGTATCAGCAATTGTATTTACTAAATCTTTAAATTCTTGATTACTAGCAACAAAATCTGTTTCTGAATTAACTTCTACTACAATAGCTTTATTGCCTTTAGTCTTTGCAACCGCTAATCCTTCTGCAGCAATTCTTGATTGTTTTTTAGCAGCCTTTGAAATACCTTGTTCTCTAAGCCAATTAATTGCTTCATCAATATTTCCATTAGTAGCTTCTAATGCTTTTTTGCAATCTAGCATTCCTGCTCCTGTTGCTTCTCTCAAGTCTTTAACCATACTTGCACTAATCATTGTAACCATCCTCTCACTTTATTTTAAAACTTCAATTAATTCTTCTTTTTTCATTTTTGAATAGCCTTTAATTTCTTTTTTCTTAGCTAATTCACGAAGTTCAGTAACTGTTAAAATTTCTAAATCAATTTTAGGTTCAGTTTTTGCAACTTCTTTTGGCTCTTCTTTTGCTTTTTCTTCTTTTTTAGCTTTTTTTTCAAATTTTTGTGTTTTTTTAGTTTCATCTTCTGAAACATAGTCAATAATAGTTCCGCCATTTGCTTCTACTATTGCATTTGTAAGTGCTCCAAGCACAACTTTAATACTTCTTACTGCATCATCATTTCCAGGTAATACATAGTCAATCATATCTGGATCACAATTTGTATCGATTAATCCAAATACTGAAATTCCTAATTTTCTTGCTTCCCTTATTGCATTATATTCTTTAGTAGAATCAACAATAATAACAGCTTGTGGTAATTTAGTCATTTCTCTAATACCGTGTAAGTTCTTGTCTAATTTAGCATATTCTTTCTTTAATCCAACAACTTCTTTTTTAGGTAATTTTTCAAATGTACCATCAGCTTCCATTTTTTCTATTTGTTCTAGACGATTAACTCTTCTTCTAATAGTTTTGAAGTTAGTAAGAATTCCTCCTAACCAACGTTCTGTAACATAGTACATTCCAGCACGTTCTGCTTCTTCTTTACAAACATCTTGTGCTTGTTTTTTAGTTCCTACGTATAATACCTTTCCGCCTTCACTAGCAATTTTGTTAAGTGCAGCATAAGCTTCTTCCATTTTTTCTACAGTTTTTTGTAAATCAATAATATATATATCATCACGAGAGTTGTAGATATACTCTTTCATTTTAGGGTTCCATCTTTTAGTTTGGTGTCCAAAATGTACCCCAGCTTCTAATAAGTAGCTCATAGATACTACTGCCATAATTAATTCCTCCTTCGTTTATCCTCCGAATACTTCTTCTTTAAATATCACCTTATTGGCACTAGATATTTAAATCCATATTCGTGTGTATTTTTTGAAAAGCCACTAATATATTACCATAAAATTTAACTTTTCACAATAATTTTATGTGTTTTTAAAGAAAAAAGGAATCATTTCTGATTCCTAATAATTATCTCTATCTCTTAAGAATGGTGGAATATCTAAATCATTATCAATATCTTCACCACTTCTACTTCTAATAATGTCTTCTCTTGTAGTGTTAAAACTATGATATAATGGTTCACTTGGTTTTTCAAATCCTGTAGCAATAACAGTAACTATTACTTCATCTGTTAAGTTTTCGTTAATAACTGCTCCAAATATTGTATTGATATCAGTATTAGCAGCAGTTCTAATTACTTCAGCAGCTTCTTCTACTTCAAATAATGTTAGTGAAGATCCTCCTGTTACATTAATAATAGCATCAGTTGCACCATTGATTGATGTTTCTAAAAGTGGAGATGATACAGCTTGTTTAGCAGCTTCTACTGCTCTTCCTTCTCCAGAACCTACACCTATTCCTATTAATGCATTTCCTCTATCTTTCATAACAGCTTTAACATCAGCAAAGTCAAGGTTAACCAAACCTGCTACAGCAATTAAGTCTGATATTGATTGAACCCCACGATGAAGAACATTATCAACTTCTCTAAATGCTTCTAACATTGGAGTAGATTTATCTATTAATTCCCTTAATCTATCATTAGGTATTACAATTAAAGTATCTACGTGTTTTTTTAATTCATCAAGTCCTCCAATTGCTTGTTCCATTCTTTTTTTACCTTCAAAACTAAATGGTTTTGTAACAATTCCTACAGTAAGTGCTCCCAAATCTTGAGCAATTTCCGCAATAACTGGTGCAGCACCGGTTCCAGTACCACCACCCATACCACATGTTACAAATATCATATCAGCACCTTTTAGTGCTTCTTCTATTTCTGCCTTACTCTCAAGTGCAGCTTCTCTTCCTATTTCTGGATTAGCACCCGCACCAAGTCCATCAGTAAGTTCACTACCTATTTGTAATTTAACTGGAGCAAGAGAATTATTTAAAACTTGTAAATCAGTATTGGCAACAATGAATTCAACCCCTTTAAGACCAGATTCAATCATTCTGTTAACGGCGTTATTACCACCACCACCTACACCTATTACTTTTATTTTTGCTAACTGATCCATTTCTAAACCAAACATATTATTCATTATTTTTCCTCCTTATTTGTAATAAAGTTCTCTATAAACTTTGTAAATATCATATTGTCCTTTTTTGTCTTACTACTAGGTGTAACTAGTGCTGTAACATCCTCAGTACTCATCATTGAATATTCTCTACCTCGCATATCCATCTTATCACAAAAGTATTTTATCATCCCTAAGGATGTAGTATACTTATTATCTCGGACTCCTAATGTATCCATTGAATATATTATAACACTTTTTCCAAAAATTTCAAAGGCTAAATTCTTAAAAGCCTTAATTTCTGTAAGACCACCTGTTAATATTATATAACTAATACTTTGCTTTGTCAGTAAAAGTATTTGTTTTTTTGCAAGTTCTAATATTTCACTAAGCCTACTCATTACTACTTCTGATACTTCTAGTTGATTAAGTTTTAAAATTTCTCCTACTGTATTTTTTATTTCATAAACATCATTTAATTGACAAAATCTTTTATGAGATGATGCAAATTTCTCTTTTAATATTCTAGCATCAAATATGTTTATATTAAATATATAAGATAAATCTTTTTCAACATTTAATCCACCTAATTGTATTGTTTCAGTATTCATAAGTTTCCCCTTATTAATTACTGATACAGTAGTAGTCTCATGTCCTAAGTTTATTATAGCTCCAACTTTTTTATCAGTATTATTATTTCTCACCTCAGAATAATCAGCAATTCCTGATAAAGTTATTTCTACAACTTCAAGTCCAGCACCTTCAACAACATTTAGTACTGAATAAATATTTTTCTTAGGTACAGAAACCATTATCCCTTTTAATTCTAATTTTTTACCCTTTTTAAGTACAGGTTTGTCTACTACTTCATTATCTAGTAAAAATTCTACTGGAAGTACAGTAACTAATTCATAATCTATAGCAAGTTTACTATAAACAGAATTTTTTATTACTTTATTTATATCTTCAGTAGTAACTATTTCATCTTCATTATTAATATCAACACTACCTGTCACAAACATAAATTTAGCATTATAATTAGGAACATTTACGATAACCTTTTTTATTTCAACCCCTAAATCATCATTTACTTCTTTTATTCCATCTTTTATTGCATTTATTGTTAAATTAGGATCAAATATTAATCCCTTCCTAACACCTTTTGATTTTATTGTATTAGAGGAAAGAATATTTATATTATTATTTAAAAGTTCTCCTACAACAAACTTAATTGTATCAGAACCAATATCAATACTTGT
This sequence comes from uncultured Bacilli bacterium, assembly GCA_944368815.1. Taxonomy (GTDB): domain Bacteria; phylum Bacillota_I; class Bacilli_A; order RF39; family UBA660; genus CALVVX01. The sequence goes on along the minus strand of CALVXD010000025.1, from coordinate 188 downwards.
GTATATTTTTCTCACATTATCGACTCTCCCTAAAATAATACAAATATATTATACAATAAAAAAAAATAAAAATAAAGAAATATTACTATATTTTTACTAAAACAAACAAGCTTGTGAAATGAAAAAGTAAATTCCAGTTTCAATATCAAAAAACTGAATTTAGTCTTACACCAAATTCCAGTTAAAAA
>CALVXD010000024.1 GCA_944368815.1 uncultured Bacilli bacterium | reverse complement strand
GCCATAAGAAATACACCTCCTTTCGAAGGTGTATTCTATCATAAATTAGACCTTTTTTGTATGTCTACCCTAAGGGGGGCATTTCAAATGCATAGTCCTTTCTTTTATACTATAAAATATATAATTAATGATAATAAAAACATTATAAGAAATCCCATTATCATTAATCCTAAAGTTTTAGAATATCCTTTAGGGGTTATTTTCCCCATTTTATCTAATTCTTTTATTATAGGATGTAAGCGCCAAAAATAAGTTGCTATCGATAAAATCATTGCTACTACTGCCCATACTCTAGTTGTTTCTGTACCTGTTAAAAGTACCACAATTAACAAAAATATAAATATTAATTTTACACCTGCTACCCATTATGCTATATAATGAGAAAACAAATTAAGTGCCTTATCTTCTTTAACATCATTCCAAGAATCAAATACTGCTACTCCATTTCCTAGTCTTGAATCAGGCATAAAATATAATATTAATACATTTCCTAATTCCATTATACAGAATATTATTATTGCTATAGATAAAATATCCATAAATACCACCTTCAATTATAATTTATAAATTCCTTCCCATTGAAAAAGTTTTCATTCTATCAATTATTTCCATTTCTTTTGCTTTCATTTGTTTAAATAATATAGTATCCTCTGTTTCTTCATTTTTTTTAAGAGCACTATATACACTTGCTAATCTATATATTCCAAAATTCCTATAAAAGTCATTACACAAAATAACTAATTCATCAAAATTATCTTTACCTAATTCATTAAATAATTGTTCATAATTGCCATTTGTTCTACTTTTTATTATTTCATCTTTAAATTTATCATAAAAATTTATCATTAGATGATTTAATAGTTCATATGATGTACCACCTTTTATTTTACTTATTTCTTTATCACCAAATATATATATTCCTTTTTGATGTAATTTTGATGTAATTTCTTGAGAAATATTTTCATTTACAACTTCATTTATTAATTCAACATTTCTTTTTTCCCTTGTTTTAAATTCTACTTCATTATTAGACTCTCCACTAGCCAATTTTAATTTAATCTTTATTTTTTCCCAACCATATATGTATTCTAATTCATTTCCTTCAATCTCATTCAAAAACAATTCAAAAACATGATTTAATTCATGCATTAAACGTTGATCCATATATTCCATACTATCTATATCCAAATTCAAAAATAGCACAGGTTTTAATTCCATTGTATCTCTACTGATATTAGGTGAAATACCAGTTACTTTTTTATCAAATAAATTTGGCTTAAGTCCGGTATCTTTATCTAATAGGTTTTCTTCTTCTAACATTGAATGATTTTTTTTGTACATACCAATAGAAGAATAATATTCCATTTTAAATTGGTTTAAATAATTATTTTTAGTTTGTATAACTTTGTCTATAATTTCTTGAGAAGGAATTCTTTTAATACACTCTTCATTATTAATATAATTATTATAATTATTACCTAAATCTATTCCTATACTTTTAAAGAAATCTATCCTTTTTTGCATTATACTTTTTTTTCGCCATTCAGATTCATCAGGATCTATTAAAATATTATCATATTCTATAGAAAAATATGACAAAGGAATGCTACTTTCTAAACTATCTCCCAAATAAACACTAGTATATGGAATTTTAGTAGAATGAATAAGACCATTAGGATTTTCAATATAAGTTTTTATTTTTTCTAATTCATTATTAGGAATTAAATCTATAAAATCATTTATAAATTTCAAATAATACTTTTTCTTTAATTGTTCATTATTTTTTTTATCTTCTTCCACTTCTTTATCGTATTGTTGTAATACACTGGTTCTTTGATGATAAACATTAAGTGATTCTATATAATTTTTTACTAATTCTTCTTCTCTTGTAAAATATCCTTCTTTTATTAGTTCTTCAATTTCTTCTATATTTATATCGGGATAATGTCCTTTTAAATAGTTAAAAACTCTATCTTTCAATAATTTATAACCGTAACTGTTCTTATCATAATCATCTTTTCTTATATGTTCAAAATCCACATAAAACTTATAAATAGGATGATAAGTATAGTTTTCCATATCAAATTTTCCAAAAAAACTTTGCATATTACTATCATCAGGTGTTATTGCATTTTTAACTAAAAACTCTCTTTTTACTATTTTACTTTCTTCTTGTTTTATATTTCTTAACAAAGTTTTTAAATCATTAGGCAAAATATATGGAACAATAACTACACTATTTAATTTTTGTATTATTTCTTCCCTTTTATCTTCCCCATATTGTTCTACAAAAGCTTCAATTATAGATGGCATAGCATCTTTTATTGTATCTTTAGCATTTAATATTTTATAATATGACTCAAGCATAATATTCACTTATCCATTCTCTAAATTTATCATAATTATCAGGATAACAACCATTATAATAGATTTTTTCTTCTTTATTATTAGAAATTATTTTTATTAATATTTTTTCGTTATCTATAACATTATTATAATTTTCTTTTGATTTCCATAATAATATAATATCAAATAAATCTTTTATCTTATCGTTATTTATATTATAATTTTTATTTTTACTAATTACTTTATTACTATTTAAGTTTATTTCTAAATTAATAGAATTACTTAATGATATAATACTAATTTCTATTATATTTACTCCATACATTTTTATTATCACCATTATAATTATAGCATTCTCTAAAACAATTGTAAATGATGTGATCTATTAAATATTATGGCTAGTAAATGTTATCAAATTAAAAATGACATTAAATATAAGTAATTTCAAAAACATTGAAAAATTTATATGTAATGTCATTAATTAAGTAAACTATTTTATATAAAAATTATATTTATATTAGTCTTATTTATTTAAATATCTCTTTATTAATTTAACTATTTCATACCAAAATACTGATACAAATGAAATAAATATTACTATTAATAATTCTTTTACTGTTAATGCATTTAATTTTAAAAACGTATTTAATGGGGAATATGTAATTATTAGTATCCCTATTATCATCACAATATTAACTATTATCATTACTTTATCTTTTAATAATTTTTTTAAAGATATTAAAGCGTAATCATAATCACTAGAATTAACTTGAACTAAAAATATATTAGATATCATTATGATTAATAATCCCATTGTTCTTGCTAATAATACATCTTTTGATAATAAATAATAATATGTTCCAAAAGAAGATATAAATATTATTAATCCTTGAATAAAACTTTTTATTAGAGTTTTTCTACTTGCTATATTTTCTTTAACATCTCTTGGTGGTCTATTCATTATATTAGATTCAGCAGGTTGTCTTTCTAATACAATAGAACATGTTGGATCAATTATAAGTTCTAATAATACTACGTGAAGTGGAAGCAACATTAATGCATTAGGAGATACTCCTAGAATAGGAGCAAATAATGAAGATAAAGCAATCGGTATATGAATTACAAAGATGTATCCTACTGCTTTTCTTATATTGTCATATATTCTTCTTCCATCTTTAATTGTGTCTACTATTGTACTAAAGTTATCATCCATAAGTATTAAATCTGCTGCTTCTCTTGATACTTCAGACCCTCTTTTCCCCATTGCAATACCAATATCAGCTTGTTTTAAAGCAGGAGCATCATTTACTCCATCACCTGTCATTGCAACGATTTCACCATTTGCTTGAAAAGCTTTAACTATACGCATTTTATGTTCGGGAACAACTCTTGAAAATATTGATACTTCTTTTACTTTATCTTGTAATTCTTTATCAGACATTTTATCTAACATATCACCGGTTATTATATTTTCATAATTATCCATACCTATTTGTTTAGCAATTGAAGATGCTGTTATACCATTATCTCCTGTAATCATTACTACCCTAACTCCAGCTTTTTTACATAAAGCAATATCTTTTGATACAGTTTCTCTTGGCGGATCTATTAATCCCACTAATCCTACATAATTTAACTTTACATCTTTTAAATTCTCTTCTATATCTTCTTCTTTTTTATATTCTCTAAAAGCTACAGCTATTACTCTTAATCCTTTTCCTTGTAGTTCAAAAAGACTATCTTCTATTTCTTTTTCATTTACATCACAAAGTTTAATAATACTTTCAGGAGATCCTTTAGCAGCCATTATAATTTTATTATTCTTTTTCCAAACTGATCCCATCATTTTCGTTTCATCACTAAATGGATATTCCTTCAGTTTTTTACCATTAAATATATTTGTTTTGTTTATTCCTAATTTTTTAGCATACTTAAACATTGCTTTTTCCATTGGATCATAAGTTTGTTCTTCTGAAGATAAGCACATTAATGTCGATAATTCTTCTTTACTATATTTATTAGTAATTACTTCAGTTACTTCCATTTGATTTTTAGTAATAGTTCCTGTCTTATCAACACATAAAACTGAAACTGCCCCTAATGTTTCTACAGAAGGAAGTTTCTTTACAAGAGAATTCTTTTTAGCAAGTCTCCATGCTCCCATTGATAAAAATATTGTAAGTACAACAGGAAATTCTTCTGGTATCATGGCCATAGCAAGAGTAATTCCCGATAAAACACTTTCTATAATTCTATCTTTAAAACTATGATCTGGTATATTTAAGTATGTAAATATTCCTACTAAAATAAACAATATAAACGCTATTATGGCACATAATTTTACTAAATTATCTGTTTGTTTTTGAAGTGTTGTTTTACTTTGAACTACTTTATTTATATTAATACCTATTTTACCATATTCTGTATTTTTTCCAGTTTTATCAACTTTTATAATACCTGTACCACCTGTAACTAAAGTACCTTGATAACAATAATCATTTCTCCAATAATCATTACCTGTATACTTTTTTGTTGTTTTCCATACATTAACTGATTCACCAGTAAGACTAGATTCATCTACTTTAAGACCACTACATTTAATAACATAGCCATCAGCGGGTATTTTAATTCCTTCATTAATATACATAATATCGCCTGGAACTAATTCACTACTTGGTATTTCTATCTTTTGTGATTCTCTTAACACTGTAATTTTAGGTTCTGATAAATCTTTTAAAGCATTTAATGTTTTATCAGTTTTCCATTCTTGAATAACATCAATGGAAATTATACCAATTACAAAAACTAACATTATAATTCCATCTCTTGGTTCCCCTAAAATAAAATATATAGTAGCAGCTAATATAAGTAATAAAAACATTGGTTCACATATTATGTGAATTATTTTCATAAAGAAAGATTCTTTTTTCTCAGAAATAAGTTCATTCTTTCCATATTTTTCTTGTAATTCTTTTACTTCTTCATTTGTAAGTCCTTTATCTATCATAATATCCTCCTATATAAATAAAAAATGCATACTATGGAATACAAACTGTCCCATAGATGCATTTTCATCTACTGCTATAAAAGCCCGGCTATTAAATAGACCTGTCAGTTGTACTGTAGAATACGAAACGATATTATAATATCATTTGTTTTGCAGTGCAATTTTTATTTACTTAATTATATCTAATTAATTATACTATTGTCAATATATTATATTACATAAATACTAATATGTTTATATTTCTTAACGACCTCCAGCAGAGCCTCCTCCTCCACCAGAAAATCCTCCGGAGAAACCTCCTCCGCCACCTGAAGAAAAGCCTCCGCCACCTGAAGAATAACTTTGAGCAGCACTTCTAGCACTACTAGCAACAGATACACTTCTTGTAGACATATAATTAATAAATATTATTGTATCATAATCAAAATCCATTTGTTCAATAATTTCTGGATACATATTTTTAAGTTGTTTAGCAACTTTATCAGCAATACCAAATAAATATGCAAACATCAAATATTCATCCCATATATGAACTTCTAAAACTTCTTTCGTATCCATTTTTGAAAATTCTTCTAAATATAATTTAAGACCATATAATTTTTTACTATCTTCATATATAGTATCATCCATAACATTTTTCTTTTTACATTCTTGTTTATTTTTTCTTTTATAAATATGACCTTGTTCTTCTAACTCATCTATTTTTCTATTTTCAATTTTTTTAAATAGATTAAAAAATTTAGAATAATTTTTCTTACACCATTTTTCTAATTCTTTTGTTTCTAATATTCCGTCTTTAGAAGCAGTGTACATAATATCAAATAATTGCTTTTCTAAATCATTATCAAAAATAGGATTACCTGTTAAATCAATCGAACTAGTTTCTTTATTAAATATTCCTTCTGTTTTATTTTTAAAAGTAATTTTCTTTTCTTTTACCCATTTTAGAATTATTGCTCCCAATATATTACTTTCTTTATAACCAAAATTATTGAGTTTGATTAAAGCATTAGCATAATATATATCTTTATTACATGGTATTTCTCTAAACATTGGTGTATTTTTCTTGCTTATTGTTTTATTATTAATATAACCATATCCTACTTTTTTAGCCTGATATATACCAAATATGACTATACCAAAAGGTAATATAAATGAAATTGCAAAATTTAAAATTATAAATATTATATCAAATATACTATCACTACTATCTGTTCCATAATCATATTCAAAAGTACCATCTTCTGCTACTTTATACACATCATCAAAGGTTTGATATCTACTATCAGTATTAGTAGTATTAAAAGTACTCAAAGGAAATTTTACAAGAACTGATACATAATCATTATATAATCCACTTTCTGTACTAACTTTTATAACACCATTTTCAACATAAGCATATCCTTTATATCCATATCCCCATACTTCTAAAGTATCAGGAAATGAATAATAACTAGATATTTCTGCACTAAAATAATTAACATCAGCTTTAGGATATATTACCCATGCTAAAACTTGACTATCACTAGTATTAAATACATAATTTGATAATGTATAACTAATTACAAAAGTATGTCTTTTATAATCAGTTTTTCCAAAACATAATTCTATACCATTAGAAGCATAATTGATACCATAGTATCCACTTTTTTCAGATAGTGTTTCATTTACATTCCAATCTTTATAACTTAGTTCCTTACCATCCATAGTTACTTTATAATTAGTAAGTTCTGAATCATTAAGTTCATACATTGTCTTATACCATTCACTACCACTATCAGCTTTAACATCCCAAATTTCTTTAACATTAGCAGTTCCATCTTCTAAAATATTTATATCCATATTAACACTATAAATAGTATCTGCTAACGCGGATATTGGCATTATAAACATCATTATAAAAAATACTGCTATTTTCTTTTTCACGTTATGTCCACTCCTTTTATTTTTTAAAGAAAAAGACTTCCAAAGTCTAAACTTATTTTAAAATTTAACTTTTGGTGTCTCTTTTTCTTTTTCATCAATTTTAAAGTATTCAAACTCTTTAAACTTAAACATATTTGCAATTATATTAGATGGAAACATTTCAACAATATTGTTAAAATCCATAGCAGAATCATTATAAAATTGTCTAGCATATGTAATTTTGTCTTCTGTTTCTTTAAGATCATTTTGTAAAGATAAGAAATTTTCATTTGCTTTTAAATCAGGATAAGCTTCTGATAACATAAGTAGCTTACTTAAAGCACTTGATAATTCATTATTGGCTTCTACTTTTTCATTAATAGATCCAGCACTAACAGCTTTATTTCTAGCCTCTATTACTTTAGTTAAAGTTTCTTCTTCATGCTTAGTATAACCTTTAACTGTTTCCACTAAATTAGGTATTAAATCAGCCCTTCTTTTTAATTGAATATCTACTTGGCTAAATTGATTTTCAACTTTATTTTTTGAATTAACCAATTTATTGTAAACAGATATTCCATAAATTAATAAAAGAACTAAAATAACAATAATTACAATAATTATCCACATAATAACATCCTCCTAAAATAATTATACATTAAAATAATAATTTTTTCTATAAAATCTTAAAATATTACATATTTATGTTTAAAGTAATCTATAAATTTTATTAAATCTTTATATTCCATAGATAAAGTTTTTGTATTTACATTAGAATGCATCAATATTTTATTATTTTCTAAATCTTTATCAATTAATAATTTTACTTTATTTTCTTTATCATTAATTATTCCTAGTGGTGTAACACTGCCTATAGAAAGATTTAAAATGTTTTTTAATTCTACTTCTGTAGCAAATGTAAAATGTTTTTTATCAACCAATTTTGCTAATTCTTTAAGATTTGCTTTTTTTTCATCAGAGATTAAACATAAATAATATTTATTTTCTTTATCTTTTAAAAACAAATTTTTACAACCAATTCCTTTTATTAAATTTTTTATATGTTGTGATTCTTCTGCACTAAATACTTGCTTATGTTCTACTTCTTCATAATTTATATTTAATTCATTTAATACATCATATATGTTCATCATATCACTCTCCAAATATAATTATTATTTAAATTTTTTTGTATAACCATATTATCCTATTCTTTCTTTTATAATATCATTACTTTTTAATTCTCCAATTAATAATGATGAATTAGGATTATGATTACCAAAATTATTATTAACTGCTTTTTCGTCATAATTAGCATAACAATACTTACAAAAATGTTTACAAGAATTATATACTCCTATATCTACTAACTCTACACAATTACATTTTTTCTCTTTTCTGGCAGTCCAATTTTTATATTTTTTCCCAGTTAACTTAAAGGCAAGTTCATGAGAAATACATTCTCCAATTTTAAAACCGTATTCGCTTAGATTTCTATCTTCAAAACAAGTTTGAACAGTCATACCATGTTTTTTAGCACTTTCGCTAAAACTTTTTCCTATTTCTCTATAATCATTTTCAGTTAATTCTTTATAATTTAATATATCTTTGTTTTTTCTTACATTTTTATAATCATCTAAAAAAGATACTATTATTTGTTTTACGTATCCATCTAACAATGAACACATTTTTTCAAATGCTTTTTTATGATACTCTATATTATATTTATCACTTAAAAATATTGGATCATATCTTACATATAAATTATCTATTCCAACTATATTAGATAATTCTTTTATGGCTTCAATAATTTTAGTTTTAGGGGGTACATTATGTTCTATATCAGTTTTATAAGGTGTTAATGTTACATGAAATAATATTGGTTTATCTATTTCTTTTAAATAATTTAAAATAGGTATTGGATTCTTAGTACAAAATAATATTGCATCAACATTTTCAAATTTAATTCTACTTACTAATTGATGATTAAAGGGATTTCTAACATCCACAAAACCTTCTCTATATCTATTCATAAACCAATTTGAATAGAAAGCAACTATATCAGTTCTTCCACTTACATATAAAATCATATAGTTTTCCTCCTATAATTTTTCAAAAATTTCTAAGACATAAAAATGATATACTTTCTTTATTCATTGTTTTTATATTAATTATAATGTATATTCATACTTCTAACTTAATTTTATATATTTTCTAACTTATTTTTTATACTACTACCAACTAAAGTATCCCATTGAAAATATATTTTAATTATTTTTAATAGAAGTATTAAGAATATCTGGTAAATTATTAACCCAAGTATTTAATTCTTTTATACTATCTTCAAATTCATCATCTAATTCTTTTAATGTTTTTAATTTAATATCATTGTCTTCTTTAAAAATACTTAAATGATAAAATAAATGACAATTATCTCCCCCGTTAATTATTTTAAAATTTTTAGGCAAACTTTTAAATTCATAATTATTTTTAAATAATATAAAAGTTTCTTCAAATTCAGTCTTTTTTATTACTTCCTTTACTTCATTATTTAAAGTTATTAAATTATTAGATAATAATTCATTAAGTATTGTAATAGCTAGGAAAGGTCTAGAAATATGCGCCCTGCTATATGACGTAGTATAATATCCTTTTTTATTTAACTTTATAATTGTATCAGCTAAATATCTATCAATTGTTATATAATTATTATTATTTTCTATTTCTAAAGTTTTTTTATTAATAATTACATAATTAGTGTCCATAAATTACTTTCTCCTTTTATTTTATAATAAGTTTTTATATGCTAAATAGCGATTTAAATTAATCAACCACTAACATTAAATTTCGTATATGAAAACATATACTACTAAAACAACATATCATATTTTAACTTTTTTAGAATCCATTGGATAGTTGATTTTCCTTTTTTTACAAGGGATTAATGCAAATTTAGTAAGCATACACTTTCAACATGATGTGTATTAGGGAACATATCAAATAATTCTATATCATTTAGGTTGTATTCTTCACTTAAATTTTGAATATCCCTTGCTAAAGTCATTGGATTACAAGATACATATATAAGTTTTTTAGGTTTTATTTGTTTAATTATAGATATTGTTTTATTATCAAGTCCACTTCTTGGGGGATCCACTACAATTAAATCAGGATTCATTTCATTATTAATAACAGTTGAAACATCTCCTTCAATAAATTCAATATTATCTATTTTATTTAAAAGTTTATTATAGTTAGCACAAGTTACAGAACTTTTATTAACTTCTACCCCTATTACTCTATTACATAAATCACTTATATATATTCCTATTGTTCCTGTTCCACAATATAAATCGAGTGCTGTTTCAATTTTTTCTTTTCCTACATATTCTCTAACTTTATCATATAATCTAATTGTTTGTTTTGTATTTACTTGAAAGAAAGAATCTGATGTTACTGCATATTTATATTTTCCTAAGTTGAATATTATAGCATTTTCTTTTATATATTTAGTAGCATCTTCTCCTTCTTTGTCTTCTTTATCTTTCAGTACTATATTTGTATTTAATAGTTCATTATCACTAGTAAATTTAGCTAAAACTTCTTCTCCATTAGTCCTTAATAATATTTCTTTAAATTCACTTATGTCTAATCTTTTGGTAAAAGAATCTATTACATCATTTAATTTTTTATTTAAAAGTAAACAATTATCTATTGGAACCAATTCATTAGTTTCATCTTTATAAAAACCTTTTTTATTATTTTCAACATGAAGAACAACTTTATTACGATAATGTATATTATCTTCGCTTTCACAAATATTTGGATTTATATCTAAATTTGCATATCTTTTAAATATATCTATTACTGTATTCTTTTTAAATTCTAACTGTTTTTTATAATTAATATGAGCTATATTACAACCACCACATTCATGGTAATATGGACAATTATATTTAATTCTATCACTACTTATTTTTATATATTTAATAACTTTACCTTCCATATATTTTTTTGTATCTTTTATAACTTCTACTTCTACTATTTCTCCAATATAAGCATTAGGTATAAATATTACTTTACCATTAATTTTACTTATTCCCCTACCTTGATGATCTAATTTTTCTATTTCTAATATTTGCTTCATATTTACTCCTTCTTTTTCCTTATTATATCACATAATATTCTTATTTTTTCATAAACTTAAATGAGGGATATATATGAATAATGCTATCTTATTTTATTATAATTTAAAGCCAGATAAAATTATTAATAACAATAGTTATTATTACTTTTATATTAATAATGTAATGTACCATTTAATTACTTATTATAGGAATATAGAAGAAGCAGAATCTATATATAAAATAAATAATTATATGTTGTCATTAGGTCTTCCTACTCATAGAATTATAATGAATAAAGATAATAAGATAATTACTTATATTGATAATATTCCTTATATTTTATATCAAATAAATATACCTTATAATAGAAATATCAATTTAAAAGATGTAAGTATAATTACAAAAAGTAGTTATTATAATAAAGATTTAGCAAGAGATAACTGGGATATATTATGGGCAAATAGAATTGATTATTTAGAATATCATATTAATCAAAATGGAAAGAAATATCCAATTATTGTAGAATCTTTTAGTTATTTTGTAGGTATGTGTGAGAACGCTATTAGTTATATTAGAAATACTTATAATGAAGAAAAAAAAGAATATACTGATAATTATGTTATATCTCATGATAAATTAATTTATAATAATAATTTATATTCTTTGTATGATCCCTTAAATATTATAATTGATCATAAAGCTAGAGATATTGCTGAATATATAAAATTATCTTTTTTTAATGATAACTTTAATATATATGAAGAATTAGAAGAATATTTTAAAAATAATTATTACTCTAGGTATGGAATTAGATTATTATTTGGAAGAGTATTATATCCTAGTTTTTATTTAGATATGTATGATCAAATAATTACAAATACCGTTAAAGAAGATAAAGCACTTGAAATAATTAATAGAATTAACGAATATGAAGATTATCTAAAAAATATATTTATCTTTTTAAATAAATTTTATAAAATTCCTGAGATCGAATGGTTAATGAAAAAAACGAGTTAATCCTCGTTTACAACTTTTACTATTTCTGGTATTTCTGATACTAATACATTTTCAACCATTTCTTTTAACGTAATAGCAGCCATTGGGCATCCTGAACATGTTCCTTTTAAAGAAACATAAACTACTCCATTTTCATATTTATTTAATTTTATATCTCCACCATCTGCTTGTAAATATGGTCTTATTTTATCAATAACTTCATTTATTTTTGTAATTATTTCATTATTTTCCATTTCTCATCACCAATATAATTATATAGATTTTTTCTTATTTATGCAACTAAATATATCATTTTTAATAATTTAATGTTATAATACTTTCAAGTGGTGATAATATGGCAAATATTAAAGAAAAAGATATAATAAAAGTTAAAGTTACTGGTGTACAACCTTATGGCGCATTTGTTAGCTGTGATGATGATTATAATGGATTAATACATATTTCTGAGGTATCTTATGGATATGTAAAAGATATTAATGACTTTATGAATGTTGGTGATGATATCTATGCTGAAGTAATTAATGTAGATGATAAAGAAAATCATTTAAAATTGAGTATTAAGGATATTAATTATAAAGATGATGGTTCTAAATTAATTAGACTTGCTGAGACAAAAAGTGGATTTGAACCGTTAAAAGAGCATTTAGATTTATGGATTGATGATAAAATTAAAGAAATTATGGATAAAATGTAAAAAAATTATATTTTTTATTATAAAAGTCTTGACACACAATTATATAAATGATATATTATTAACTGTCAAGCGAAAGTAATGGGCGATTAGCTCAGTTGGTTAGAGCACTTGCCTTACAAGCAAGGGGTCATAGGTTCGAGTCCTATATCGCCCACCATTATTTATGCCGAAATAGCTCAATTGGTAGAGCAACTGACTTGTAATCAGTAGGTTACGGGTTCAATTCCTGTTTTCGGCACCATCTTTTTGGAGGGATAGCGAAGTGGTCAAACGCGGCAGACTGTAAATCTGTTCCTTCGGGTTCCATGGTTCAAATCCATGTCCCTCCACCACTCTTATGTTTAAAGGCTAGATTGCCTCGTAGCCAAGCGGTAAGGCACCACACTTTGACTGTGGCATGCGCTAGTTCGAATCTAGCCGAGGCAACCATGTTTTGTTCCGTTAGCTCAGTCGGTAGAGCATTTGACTTTTAATCAAAGGGTCTGGAGTTCGAATCTCCAACGGGACACCATTTATGTATTTAAAAAAGATAGCTAAATAACTATCTTTTTTTCTTTTTATATAAATATTCTTCTATATGTAATTGATTTTCATCATATTCACTATTACATAAAATGTTATACATATTCATAAAAATTATATTAAATGGCTTGTATCTACTACCAACATTTCTAAATCTAATTACATGTTTAAAATATAAAGTAGTTGATTTTTTATTGTGAGTAAACTCTAAAACATATGAGTTTTCTTTTTTTATTATTTTTACATAATTGGCATCATCTATCGGATCATCATCACTATACCAACAAATGTATTTACCATTATATAGATTCTTATATTCTTCGTATTCTTTAAATATTTTATTTAATTCATCTTTTTTATTACATATTCTTTGTAATTCCTTTATCGAATTAATAAATAATAATTCATTATCGTGTACTTTAAATAAATTACAATTGACTATATCATTGTACAAGTTATCAAATAGCAAAAAAAGGAAGTAATTTTCTTTTGTTATTTCAAATGTATCTACTTCCCTTTCTTCTTTACTTGTTAAATACCAATATAAATCTAAATTTCCTCCAAAAGTTATTATTAACTCTTTATCACCATCAGTAATATTTATTGTATACCCAAATTCTGTTTTTCTTTTATTAAAGTTCAACATAAAGCACCTTCTATATTTTTTTTAGAACAAAATATTTACAGTCGCATGCACAGTTTTCTTTTAAATATTTATCTAAGTTTTTATAATCATTTAATGATTTTACTTTTGGATTAGTACTTTCATAAAATCCTTTTAATCTTAGTTTATTATAGGCAATATCCCCTACTATATAATCATAATCATCAAAATAATCAGTACATTTAGATATAAAATCATCTTTATCAAAACCATTTTTATGATTAGTTATTAATTCATATTTATTACTATCAGTTATTATCTCCATTGTTATACTCCTTATAATAATCTCTATCAAAGGCCCCTTTTTGAAGTTTATATTTAGATAAGTTAGAACCGGAATTCCATGTAATATATCCTCCCATTGCTCCAGCATCATATAAACCTTCTATTTCTTTTGCTACATTTTCTGCATTATAATCAATACCATTAGAATCAACATAAGTCATAACATCATATGCTTGTATCCATGTTCTAACAACCGCAGGTGTTGGACATTCTTTTTGTCTCTTCATCGCTTCTGTTGCCCAATTATACATAAGCTCATAAGGATGATTCCATGGTTCATTTATACCATAATAACCATTTGAGAAATGATCAGGATAAGGCATTCCACTTATTACATCTGCTACATTTGATATTGCAGGCCAATATTGACCATATGCTGTTGTATAACTACCATTAGTTGATTCTCCAAAAACATCAATTGATACATAAGCGTTTACTTTATGTATCTCATCAGTAGCATATTGTACAAATCTTTGAATTGCTTGTACTTTACTTTCATCATAATTATTATGTAAATTAACACTATCCTCAACAGACATCATACGATCAGGAAATCTTACATAATCATAGTTTATTTCATTAAATCCAAACCATTCTACTGCTTCTTTAGCAAGCGTTACTTTATAATACCAAACATCTCTTGAATATGCACTTGGCCAATAAGCACTATTATGTTTAAATGGCTCACCAGTTGCTTTAGATGATATAGCATTTTCTGGATGATCAGTTACATAATAACTATCTTTAAATACAGTAATTCTTCCTATTACATAAAATCCAGCATCTTTTATTTTTTGAATAGCATTCTTATAATCTTCAACACTATTAATTGCCTTTTCATAAGAAGTTGGACTTATTTCTTTCATAACATCAGATGGATATGATATTGCAGTATCATCTACTATATCTACTACAAAAGCATTTATTTTAGTAGTTTTAGCATATTCTATATAAGCATCTACACTTCCTATTACACCACCATTTAAATATAATGCATATGTAGCTTCTGGCATCTTATTATTTTCAAAAGATACTTTTTCTACTGGATAGAAATCCAAATCAATAGCATCTCCTCCACCATAACTGTTTTTAATTTTCGAATGTATTTCATCATATTTTTCTGCTTCGTAATTTTTCTTTGCTTCTTCTTCAGTTAATTCAATATATTTTCCATATATATATCCTTCATTATCATCAGTTTTTACCTTATAAGTATTTACTTTACCATTTCCATCAATACCATCATAAGATAATACTTCCATTTTTTCCCCTTTTGCACCTTGATCCACTATTTTAGGGTCTTCTAAATTTTCAAGTACTGACGCCGGAGTTCTTACATATACATATTCTTCTTTTACAACTTCTTCTTTTTTATCTACTAAATTAGTCTCTAATACATAATAATTTTCTTTATCTAATGTAATTTTAATATAATTATTATTATCCTTAGTAACTTTTTCTTCCATTTTAGCTTTAACTTCAGAACCTCTTGCTACTGTTTTATTTTCCGATAACTCATCTGTTTCACTATTATAACTATACAAAGTTACATTATAATTATCATTTGCTAAATACTTGGTAACTTCTTTTGATATTAATTTTTTAGTACCATTAAATAAAAAAATTAATAACACTACAATTGCTACCAAAATGGCTAAAGCAATAATTATTCTACCTATTTTTAATTTTCTTTTCTTTACCGTTTTCATGTTACACCTCTTTTTATCTATAATTAGTATAACACAATATTAATTTTTTTACTACTTCAATTTAAAAGAAAAAAACACTTATTTAAGCCCCGAGTTTGACAGTTAGTAAATAAAAAAGTCTTCTAGATCTTGAAAAATCTAGTTTTTTTGTATTTTTATACTTG
>CALVXD010000023.1 GCA_944368815.1 uncultured Bacilli bacterium | reverse complement strand
CCTAATATGTTGTAATTTGGCACAATCCATGTTATAACATTTTTTCTTAAAAATGTCATAACATGCTAAACATTATATCATATTTTTTATAATTTTATACATAATAATGTTAGAAATAAAGGTGATTTTATGTTAAAAGATATTGATAAATTAGTGGACAAATTAAAATTAGATACTAATAATTGTAGTGACATAATATATAGAACTAAATATATAAATAACAAAAAAATATATATCATATATAGTGAACCAATAGTGTCTTCAGATAAAATTAGTGATTTTATTGTTAGAAGTTTAGATTACATTGATAATAAATATGTTAGTGATATTGACTTAATATCTATTATAAAAAATGATATTACTAATTTTAAAGTTTCAGAAATTACAACTTATAAAGATATATGTTTTTATTTACATAATGCATTTACTATTATTTTAGTAGAAAATAGTGATACTGCATTAGCTTTAGAAACAAGAGGAAACATATATAGATCTATTAGTACTCCAAATACAGAAAATACAGTAAGAGGTCCAATGGATGCTTTTGTCGAAAATATTCAAATGAATTTAGGACTAGTTAGAAGAAGAATCAAAAGTAATAATTTATGGGTTAAAGAAAACTTTATTGGAAGATATACTGATACTAAAACATGCATTTTATATATGAATGGAATAGCTGATATAAATATTGTTAATAAGGTTGATATGCTTCTAAAAAGAATTGATATTGATGGAATTATTAATTCAGGAAATATTAAAAATTTAATTGAAAAAGAAAACAAATCAGTATTTTCTACAATTATTACTACGGAAAGGCCTGATAAAGTAAGTGAGGCTCTATTAAATGGTAAAATTGCAATTATTATTGATGGATGCCCTTTTGCTCTTATTTTACCTGCTGTTATTAATGATTATTTTAAAACGCCTGAAGATAATTTTAACAAAAGTATTAATGTAACTTTTACTAGAATTATTAGATTTATTTCATTTATAATTACCATATTTACTCCTGGAATATATATTGCTTGTATTACCTATAATCAAGAAATGTTGCCAACCGAATTTTTAATAAATTTTGCTTCTCAAAGAAGTTCAGTTCCCTTCCCTGCTTTTTTTGAAGCAATACTTATGGCTATATCTTTTGAAATATTAAGAGAAAGTGATTTAAGAATGCCAAACTTTGCAAGTAGTGCTTTATCAATTGTTGGGGCTTTAATTTTAGGAGAAGCTGCAGTTAATGCTGGAATTGTATCTCCTATTATGATAATTGTCATATCGGTAACAGCTATCACTGGATTCTTATTTACTGAACCAGAAATCACTAATGGAATTAGATGGTATCGAATTTTATTTATGATTGGTGCATCTCTTATGGGAATAGTAGGGGTCGCTATGGTATTTATATATTTTATAACTAAATTGTGTAGTCTATATTCATTTGGAAAACCATATTTGATGCCTTTTGCACCATTTAACTTAACAGGTCTAAAAAATAGTATTATTAAACTACCAAATAAAAAATTAAATAAAAGAGAAGAATATTTATCTAAAAATAAAACTAAATATAAGGAGAAAAAAATATGAAAAAAATAATTATTTTACTTATACCATTACTTCTATTAACGGGTTGTTATGATTACCGAGAATTAAGTGATCTTGCTATTATTACGGCTGTCTCTATAGATAAAGTAGATGATAATTTAGAAGTCGCCATTCAGGTTGTCAATCCTAAAAAAGAACAAGATACAACTAGTACAAATGAACCTGATTTTGTAACATACACTTCTAGCGCAAAAACAGTACAAGAAGCACTTAGAAAAGTTGTAAATGATTCACCTGCTAAACTGTATGGATCACATATGGAAATATTAATTATAAGTGAAGAAGTTGCTAAAAATCATTTAAATGAAATATTAGATTTTTTTAGTAGAGATCCAGAACCAAGAAGTGAAATGAATATATTTATAGCAAAAAATAGTAATCCCAAAGATGAACTATCTATAATTACTCCATTAATTAATTTACCTTCTACTAAAATTTTGTCTAGCTTAGAATCTAATGTAGAGTATTTAGGAACTAGTCAAGATATAAGTTTAAATTATGTTGTTGATTGTTATTTAAATCCATATAAAGAACTTACTTTACCAACATTAGAAATAAAAGGAGACGTTAATAAAGGAGAAGAAAAAAATAATACATCTAGTGGTGAATCGGATACTTCAATAGTTTTATCAAATATTGGTATTTTTAAAGATAATAAATTTATTTCTTATTTAAATGATACTGAATCACAAGGAGTAAATTTTATTTTAGATAATATCAATAGTACAATTATAAAATATAAATGTGGTAATGATGAATACTTAGTTTCAGAAATATTAAAATCAAGTACTAGCCTAGAAGCAGATTTAGAAAAAAACATTGTTAAGATTAATTTAGAAGGACATGCTACAGTTAGTGAATTAACATGCGATATAGATATAAAAGATACAAATGTTGTAAAAGGAGTAAAAGAAAATATTGATAATGCTATTGAAAATATCATCAAAGATACTTTTTATAACATAAGAGATAAATATAATACTGATATTTTTAATTTTAGAGATTTGTATTATAAAACAGATTATAAATATTTTAAGGAAAACTATCAAGATAATTGGTATGATGACGTATTTCCTAATTTAGAAATAGAAGTTAATGCAAATTATAAGTTATATGAAAAAGGTTCTACTTTAGGAGGTATTAATTATGAACAAAAATAAAATAAATTCACTTCAATTAGGTTCTTTAATACTTTGCCCTATTCTATCAGCTAGTTTAGGTATTGGTTTATATAATGCTATACAAATAGCAAAAGTAGACAGTTATATTGGTATTTTTATTAGTAGTGTCTTAGGAATAATTCCTCTTTTACTAATTATATATATATCTAAATTTGAAGAAGATAAAAATATTATTGAAAAAATTAATATATTATATGGAAAATATATTGGAACGTTTATTAACTTTATAATTGTTAGTATATTATTTATTATAGGTATTACTATTTTATTTGGTATATGTAATTTTATTGTCACACAATTTCTAGCTAACACTCCAATTATGTATATTGGAATTATGTTTGGTATTGTTTCTGTGTACGCTGTTAGTAAAGGGATAGAAACAATATCAAGAACTCAATTTATTTTTACTTTTATAATTTTTATAATTTTTGTTACACTTGCGATCTCCTTATTTCCTGAATTTGATAAAAGTAATTTAAAACCATTTTTAGAATATGGAATTACCCCACCTTTAAAAGTTGGTATATTAAATTTATTTACAAACATTATTCCTATTTTTATAATTTTAATTATACCTAAAGAAAGTATTTGTGATAAAGAAAAATATAATAAATATATATTAATTTTCTACATTATTTCTATCGTATTTATATTATTAATAAGTGTATTTACAATTGGAATATTGGGTCAATATTTAGCAAGTTTTTATCAATATCCTGAATATATTTTACTTAAAAAAGTTAATTTATTTGGATTTATTGATCGTATTGAAAATCTTTTATCAATTGAATGGATTCTTAGTACTTATGCTACCTTAACATTAATTATCTATTATATAAGTAATTTTATTAAGAAAAAAGACAAAAGCAATATAATTCCTTTGATTATTACTAGTTTAATTATTTTAACTTCTCTATTTATATTTAAAAATAATACTACTTTTAATGTGTATATAACAAATATATATCCATATATTATAAGTATATTATTTATAATAATGATAATAATTAGTCTAACTATAATGATTAAAAAGAAAAAATTAACAACAGATAGTTAATTTTTTCTTTTTACTCTAGTTTTATATGCAAGCGGTTCTTTTTCTAAATCAAATTCTTTTTCTCTTCCAATATTATCTTTAAATAATTGTAAATCTTTTAATGACATTTTATTAATAGAATTAATAGTAAATAGTTCTGAATCAATATTTTTATCGCTAATTTTCTTAATAGACATAAATGGTACTTTTTTTAATACATTTATACCGCTTTTCTTAATACTATTATTTAATAACTCTTTTGTTTCACAATATAATTTTATCTTTTTCAAATTTTTATCTTCTTTATAAAATAATCTAATGCCGTTAAAAATGCACAAAGCCATAATTAAATTAAAGGATGCCAATAAAATGTCAAAAACGGAAAAACTTGTACTTATAAACATGATAACTATTGCTAAAGCTCTAAAGATAAGAGTTAGTGCCGTTATTGTTCCTGCATAATAAACAATAATATAATTTATTAATTTATTATTAACTTTACTTTTAGTTATTAAAACTACTTGTTTGTTGATTCTTTCTAAAATCTTATTTTCATTATTAACGGTATTTTTTACAACATATGTTTCGTTATTAGCAAACTTTATTATAATAATATCATTTTTTATTTCATAACCTATTATATATTTATTTTTAGGTATTTGTGTTATTTTATAATAATTCATACTTCCCACATCCTTGTGGGAAATATAATACAGCGAAATATATCAATAGTCAAGAAAAAAGAAACTAAAATAGTCAGTTTCTTTAAATTATCTCTTACTAAATTGTGGAGCTCTTCTTGCACCTTTAAGTCCGTATTTCTTACGTTCTTTTTGTCTTGGATCTCTTGTAATAAATCCAGCAGCTTTAAGTATTTTACGATAAGAATCTTCTTTACCTTCATTAGCTTTATCTACTTCTAGTAATGCTCTTGTAATTCCATGTCTAATAGCACCTGCTTGACCTGAGAATCCACCACCTTTAACATTTACTGTAATATCAAAAGTCTCTTCATTATTTGTAAGTACAAGCGGTTGTTTAATATCCATTACTAACACTGCAAATGGCATATATTCATTTACATCTCTACCATTTACAATTATATTTCCTTTACCTGGAGTAAGTATTACTCTAGCAACTGCGCTTTTTCTTCTTCCTGTTCCTGTATATCTTTTTGCTTCTGCCATAATTAATTCTTACCTCCTTTTAAAGAAACTTCTTTTGGTTGTTGAGCCATATGTGGATGAGTGCTTCCTTCATATACGAATAATTTTTTATACATTTGTCTTCCTAATCTATTATGTGGAAGCATACCTTTTACTGCTCTTTCTACCATTTCAACTGGATATTTTTCTTTCATAGTCTTAGCAGTTCTTTCTCTAAGACCTCCAACATATCTACTATGATCATAATAGATTTTGTCTTCTAATTTGTTACCTGTTAAAGCAACTTCTTTAGCATTAATAATAATTACATAGTCACCACAGTCAACGTGAGGAGTATAAGTTACTTTATGTTTTCCTCTTAACATAACTGCAGCTTTTGAAGCAACTCTACCAAGAGGCATATCTTTTGCATCAATAACATACCAATTACGAGTTACTGTTTCTTTAGATTGCATAAATGTTTTCATAATATTCTCCTTTTCTTTATTTTTTTATAAGTTTATCCTACTTCCAAGATGGTCCCAATATCTTGGCTCTCAGATATAAAATGTACCGATTATGATTTTACTAAAATTTTATATATTTGTCAACAAAATATTACTTTTTTTATTAATTTACAAACATTTTCCATGGTTTTACTTTATTTTTGTCATTACATTCAGTATATATTGCAATTAAATTTTTATTTTTATCTAATATCATTTTATCTTTTCCATCATAAAATTTATCTAATACCATACCATTTTTAATTTTCTTTAATAAATTATCATCATCTATTATCATTTTTTGATTTTCAGGATATATATCTTTAATATTTAATAATTTATAATTGCCTTTTTCTATATTTGATAATGTATAAGAATTATTTATATCATATATACCTAATTTAGTTCTTTCTAATTCAGTCATCGTTGCATAAGTATCTAAACTATTACCTATATCTCTAATTAAGCTTCTAATATAAGTACCTTTACTAACTCTACAAGCAATAGTTACTTCCATATTATCTTCATTATAATCTAATAACTCTAACTTATATATATTTACTTCTTTAATAGGCAACTTAACTTCAATATTATTTCTAGCATATTCATATAATTTTTTACCATTTACTTTAATTGCTGAATACTTAGGTACTTCCTGTTTTATTAAACCTTGAAAATTATTTAATACTTTTACTAAATCTTCCTTAGTTACTTTTTTATCACATGTATTTAAAACTTTTCCTGTAATATCTAATGTATCAGTATCTATCCCTAATTTAAATTTTGCAATGTATTCTTTATCATGATTCATTAATAACTCTACTACTTTAAGTGCTTTTCCTATACATAATACTAACACTCCTGTTGCTAGAGGATCAAGTGTTCCTGTATGTCCTACTTTCTTAGTTCCAAGTATTTTACTAACTTTATTAACTACATCTCTACTAGTATATCCTTTTTCTTTATTAATTACTAATATTCCATCCATATTATAACCTTTTTGCAACTTCTTCAATTAATTTATTTTTTAAATCCAATAAGTCTAAATTACTAACAAATCCTGACGCATAAAAATGTCCACCACCATTAAACATAAGACCTATTTCTGATACATTGACATAAGAATTAGATCTCAATGACACTTTATACATGCCATCTTTTTCATGTAAAAAAATTGATACTTCTACTCCTTCAATGCATCTACCTACATCAACAATTCCTTCATGATCTCCAATTTGAGCATTAACTCTCCTTTTATCTTCTTCAGTTATATAAGTAAAAGCAATTTTGCCATTTTTAAAAAATTCTAATCTATTATCTGCAATTTTCTTTAATTCAAACTGTGATAAAGTATTAGTAGACAAAACTTTCATATATATTTCACTTAAATTAACACCTAAGTCTAACATATTTGCTACATCAATTAAAGTTTCCTTATTAGTAGATTGATTTCTAAATCCATTAGTATCAGTTATAATACCCACTAATAAAGAAGTAGCAATTTCTTTATCAATAGCTATTCCTAAATCTTTAAATAAACTAATAAGTACTTGACAACACGCAGGTGAACCACCTTCAACAATATTATAAGTTCCAAATAAATTATTACTTATATGATGATCAATATTTATAACATTCTTAGCTTTTTTTATTATATCTGCTTCGTTAACTCGTTCTATTTTAGCACTATCTACTACAATTACTAAATCATACTTTATATTTCTAGGCTCTCTAATACTTTCGCTTAATATATTAACTACATTAAAAACATTAGAATATTCTTTAATAATTAAATCTGCTTCTTTATTTAATTTTTTTAATATTAAATACATAGCAGTACTACTTCCAATTGCATCACCATCAGGAGATTCATGTGTAACAATAGCTATATTAGTAGAATTTTTAATAATATCAATTACTTCCTTATGTTGCATCTTAATCCTCTTTCTTTATTTCTTCTATAATATGTTCTATTTTATTTCCATATTCCACAGATTCATCATATACAAATGTAAGTTCTGGCATTTTCCTAATTTCTACACGATCAAACAAATTATTTCTAATAAATTTGCTAGCTTTATTTAATTTATCTTCTATTTCTTTTTTCTTTTCTATATCAAGAGCAGTAAAATAAACTTTTGCATAAGATAAATCACTAGATATTTTAGTATAAGTAATAGAGACCATCCCAATAGTTTCATCCCTTAATTCTGTTTGAATAATTTTACTTATTTCTTCTGTAAATATATGACCTAATCTTTCCAACTTAATACTCATAATATCAAATCCTTTCACAACATAATTATACTATATATTTTTAAAATTAGAAAGAACCCATGACACAAAAATATATTTTGTTTTCATTAAATACAATCTAAATCTATATAATTTATACTTGGTTAATTATAAAACTATTAATTCTAATAACGTTATATACAATTAACTTTTTTTTCACAAAAAAAGAATATAACCTATCTACGTTTATATCCTTCATTGTTATCTTTTTTTTGTGCCTCCGTATACCCTTCAATAAATTTCCAATGATCCTTTATTTCATTTGAAACAAGAGACAAATCAACTCCATTAAGATAAGCATTCATTCCTTCGATTTTTCTTCTTCTATTTCCTATTTCATAACCTTTAATGAAAAAAGGATGTTCTTTATAACTATAATTACAGTTATCTAAACCTTCACCCAAAACATCTAAATATGCATATGAAATTCCTTTAGATAACATTAAATCTTTTTCTAACAAAGCTTTTCCCGTAATACAATTTAAAGATTGTTTTTCAATTCTTTTATCAAATTTTTTTTCGCTTGCTATACGATCAGCTACATATTGTCTAGAAGCCTGAGATTTGCTATTTATTTTTGAATATCTATCTTTGCCATATTCAGCCATTTTTATCTTCTTCCACTATTCTTTTGAATAAATTGCATAGCATTTTTTCTTCTTACAGCAACTTCATAACCAACTTTAAAAAAGTGATGATTTCTAAGTTCTTCAGGAGCCATTTCAAATGGTATTCCATTATCAACAAATTCCGCAGCTTTTGCCATCATAACTTCTTTTTCACTTTTTTCCTTCATTGAAGGTCTTGGTTTTTCACTTAATTTTTTTAATTTTTCTTCTAGTCTTTGATCATTTGAAAATTGACTTGCTGCATATGATTTAATGCTTCTATCTTTACTTGTATTTTTGTGTCCAACAAATGCCATATTATCCCTCCTAAAACACAATGATTATATCATCTTTTTCCGTTTTCGTCAACTTTTAATTCAACAACAGTACAACCTTCATTATACATATCTATGTAATATTTTTTTACCTTTCTATTTTTTAATAATGTATTATATACACTTTGTTTTACAATTCCTTCCCCTATTCCATGAATTATAACAAACTTATTATTACCCAATATATAGTTTTCATTTATAAAATCTTCAGTCATAACCCTTGCTATTTCTCTATCAACTCCATGCAAATCTATAAAAGGTAAATTCTTATAAAATATATCATATAACATATATATCACCGTCTTAAGTATAACAAAAAAATGTATAATTTAACATACATTTTTTAATATTGGTAAAGTAATTTTTACAATAGTTCCTTCCCCTAACTTAGAATCATATTCTAAACTACCACCATGAGCTTTAATAATTTCATTAGATAGTGATACACCAATCCCACTTCCTTTTTCTTTTGTAGTATAAAATATTTCTTTTATTTTACTTAAAGTTTCCTTACTCATTCCACAACCATTGTCAATTATTAATATTTTAAATTCCTTAGAATTATTTTCACTCTTAATTATAATTTTACCTTTACTTTTTATTGCTTCTGCACTATTTTTTATTAAGTTAATTAATACTTGCTTTAATCTATTATAATCCCCATTAATATATATTTCTTCATTACTTTCGATATATTTTAATTCAATATTTTTTAATTTATTTAATATTTTAAAGTTATCATAAACATCATCCAATAGTAAATTAATATCCACAATTTCTTTATCTAATTTAATTTTACTAAACTGCATAAAATCCGTCATAATATTTAAACTTCTATCAATTTCTTCTCTTATAATAGGAATATACCTATTTATTTTATTTTTATCATTGACATCTAACATATCTAAGTAACCCTTACAAACCGCAATAGGATTCTTTATTTCATGAGTAATCTTAAATAAAGATTCCTTTATCTTTTTTTCTTTTTCTAATATTTTTATTTCACTATATAAAGTTGTAATTTTATCTCCTAAATTTAATAAATATAATATAATTATTGTTATTGTATAAACTATTATCACAAGAAATAATAATTTAATAATTACCACCAAGTCTTCAGCGTTATTTACAAAAAAATATTCAAATGAAAGGAAAAATCCTTGTACTACAAATATTATTTTTATAAAATTACTTTTATCAACTTTCGTTTTTAAATAATAATAAATAATTGCATAAACAGAATACTTTATTAATAATACATAAATATTATAGTCAAAATTAAAATAACAATATAAAATAACTACTAACGACAATAATAATCCAAGAATTCCATCTTTCTTTATATAAGCAATAATAATTGGAATATTACAAAATAGCAATATTACATTATTAGTACTAACACCACCGTATTTTAAAGATAAATATACTGATGAAAACAAGGTAAATCCTAACAATAAAAAATTATATTTTTTTATAAAAACTTGATTATAGCATTTATAAACAAAATATACAAGGATAGGAAACATAACCAACATTATATTAAAAATTAATTCTTCTACTAAATCCATAAATGTAATTCTCCTTTTTTCTATATTAATTATAATATTTATTAATGTCGATATTTGTCAAATAATGTCGAACTACATAAATTTTTGTAGAAAAAAAGCACTAATAAAGTGCTACATTTTTATTTCATCAATATATTTTTTTAGTTGCTTTGCATTGCTACCTAAAATAATTTTTAATTGATCGTCAATTTCAACAACGCCTTTAGCTCCTAATTTAACAATACCTTCTTTATCAGCTTTAGTAGTATCTTTTAAAGTAACTTTGAATCTTGACATTTCTACTTCTGTCTCTAAAATATTATCTTTACCACCAAGGCATTCTACTAACTTGTTCATTTCTAATTTAAAATCTTTTTTATTACTTTTAATAATTGCTAAAGCAATTATAACTAATATTACTATAATTATTATATATTGGTAGTATTCCATTTTACTCCACCTTTCTTACTAATTATACTATAAAATTATAGATATAACAATACTATTTTTTTAATTTAAATAAGTAGAAATGAACGTTATGTTTTTCATAAATTTGATTATCTTCATATATTATTTCATAATTATTTAATATAAAATTAAAATCATCTAAAACTTTTTTATTATCTTCTCTTATACCAACAATAACATATTCCACTTTTTTGTTAATAATATACTCTTTTTGTACATCATAATTATCTGGTAACTTATCATAGCTAATATTCATTCGATGAAAATATTTACAATCTGGTATAATATTTAATATATTATAAAATCCATAATCTAAAGACCCATAATTAAGGATTGTAGGATTATCTGATTCACTTTTAATAATATTGGCAATTCTAAATTGTGCATAATCATTTTGACTTGTTAAAATATAACTTCGATAATTAGCAAAACAATAAGAACATATTCCAATACCAAGTACACATAATATAATTAATATATTTTTATTAACTTTTATTGTATCTATTTTTTCTTTATATCTTATATTAAAAAATATAAATACAAATATATAAAATATTAATAATGGAATTGTATAATATTTATATGATCTAAGTCCTATATATATTCCCATAAACAACAATAGAAAAATAGATATAATTGCAATTCTTGTCTTACTTTCTTTAAAAACTTTAAAAATTGAATATATAAGAAATGGAGTTAAAATTAAAAATCCAATATTTCTACCTAAATTTATAAATCCCTCATAAAAACATTTAACTATTCTTATAAAAATATTACTGCTTTCTTTAGCATATGATCCTGCATTAATTAAAAAATATGAATATACAAAATCATTTAATGCATCATTTAATAAGAAATAAATAATACAAATAAATCCAATCAAAAACATTCCAGATAAAAATACAATACAACTTATGAATGCTTTTTTATATTGTTTTTTAAAAATTAAATCAAAAAATATTATTGCCATGAAACCAAACCAAAATCCTAATAAACTAAATTTTATTAAAGCTACTATCATCGATAATATTCCATTAATAAATAATTGTTTATACGTAAGTTCTTTTTTTACAAAATGATATATAAAATAATATAAACTTATCATCAAAAATGGTAAGCAAAATTCTTCAGCACTGCCACCATGTACAAACGAATAACTTGTACATATAAATACTCCGAAAATAGGTATAAATAAAAAATCATATTTAGTATTAATAAATAATTTTAATATTTTATATGCATAATAGAAAACTATACTAAGAGATATAACTTCTAACAAAAAAATACCAGAAATTTTCCAAATAGAGAATATATATCCAATCATATATATAACATATAAAATAGGACCTTTTTGTTCTATTATATCTTTATAAACAATTTTACCATCAATCATACTTCTAGCTACAGTTAAAAATGAATTAGAATCTTGCCAATCATTAAATGGATACAAAATTGAGTATTTACTTGTAAAAAGTAAAATCAAAATAGCCATAGCAACAAAAAATATAATTATTTTTTTATTTTTCATTTAGATCACCTCGTATAAAAAATAGTTTCTTTACATAAAAATATAAAATAAATATAACTCCATAAATTATTATTACAGTTAAAGATTGCAATTTAGTATCAACATTTAAAGGAATTATCATACTAAATATAATTAAAATTAACATCAATATAATATTTTCATATATTATATTTAAAATTTTATCAAATGTTTTAGTAAAATTAACTTTATATTTTTTATTTAAATAAATCATAGTTATTATATAAGACACAAATACACCTATTATATTTGATATAATATCGCCATATATTAAATTGTATCCCATTCTATAAAACGAATTAATTAGTGGAACTATCAAAACAATCTTGACAAATATACCAATAAATAATATCAAATACAAAATTTTTTTATTATTAATTACTTCTAATAACTTTATACCAATTATATATACTGCAATGAATGGTAAAGTCCAAATAAAAAGCATAAAAATTACTGAATTGTTGCTATTAAATAATAGTTTTGTCACTGACCCTGATAATATACATATTAATATTGTAATAGGAATAACTTTTTTAATAACATTAATAAATAAAACATCAATATTCAATTTTACATAATTATTATTTTTTATACTACTTATTATTAAAGATAATTCTTTATTAATATTCATTAAAGATAATATTATCAATATACAAACAATACATGTTTC
The DNA here is from genome assembly GCA_944368815.1 of uncultured Bacilli bacterium. Taxonomy (GTDB): domain Bacteria; phylum Bacillota_I; class Bacilli_A; order RF39; family UBA660; genus CALVVX01. Next base: position 4,780 of record CALVXD010000023.1, on the reverse strand, counting down.
ATATAAATACGTATCAGTTATAATTCTTATAGTTGAACTATAATCATAATTATATTTATAAAGGAGTACATAAAACACAATAATTATAGAAGTATAATAATAACTTAAATAAATAATTCTTTTTATTGACAAACTAATATTATTAGAAAATATTAATTTTAATTGCTTGCTTAATACTACCTTATTTTCATTTCTTTTTTTATTATGTCCTAATTTAAAAATATTTTTATCCTTAATTAAAATTAAACAACAAAATATTGTTATAATAAAAGCTATTAATTCCATTAAATATATATATATCGCAAACTTATAATTTATAATATTAAATTTATAATTTATAATAAGTAAAATTAACACTAAGAAGATCCAAATAAAATAAAAGATTTTTTTTAATATTTTACTAAGTTTTTTATGATTATTAACTAACAAATATTGACTTAATATATTAATTACAGGAATTGTAAATATTGTAATACTCATAAACAAAAAGACATAATTATATTTATACATATAATAACTATTATTAAAAATCAATGTTATTATATAAGTTATACCAATATATATTATATTTATAAGAAATATTAAAATTATAATATAATAAAATAATTTTACCTGACTATTTATAAAATTTTCTTTTTTTAATTCAATAAATTGTTTTTCAATATTTATGTGAGAAAATGAATTTACAAAAATCAAAAATAAACTAAAGGAAAAGATAAAAACAAATATATCTTTTCCGTCTAATATAAAATTAACAAACATTAAAGATAATAAAACAACTAATATATAAATAACGTTTTTTGAATTTAATTTCATCATATATACCTACTTTACTCAAAAAATGTACTTAAAATTAATAAAGTTATCCCTATTAACATTCCTAATACAACATTATTTTTATTTTTATTTTCAACCATATGTGGTAATAATTCAAATAAAACAATATATATTAACATTCCTAAAGTAATGGATAATATAATTCCACGATAAAATTCATTTAAAATTGCACCTGCAAAAATAAATGTTATTAACCCTCCTATAAACGTTGATAAAGAAACAAGCAAACTCATTAAAATTGCTTTTTTATTATTTTTACCATTATTATAAAATAAAGACGTAATACTCATTCCAAGCGGAATATTATGTAAAGCAACTCCTATACCAAGAATTGTACCAAATTTTAATGATGAACTAAGGGATGTATAAATTGCCATTCCTTCTAAAAGATTATGAATTATTAAAGCAATAGATGTCATAACACCTATATGTATTAAATTATTTTTATTATCACTATCATGGTTAGGAACAAATTTATCTAACATCTTTAAAATAAGAATTCCTAAAGTTCCTAAAACAATAACTGTAATAATAGAACCAATAACCGTAAGTTTAGTTTGAATCAATTCTAATGTTTCAGGAATCAATTCTAAAATTATTAAAGCAAACAATACTCCAAAACCAATACTAATTGAAAAATCAACTATCTTTTTATTATTTTTTATAAAAATTATTATTAAACTACCTAGAAAAGTAAATAGTCCAACAATTAATGTAATTATTAAAGCCATACTTTTTCCTCCACTTACATTGTATCATTATTTCATTCAAATAACAATATTATTTTAATATACCTTTTTTTATGAAATTAGAGTTTTTTTAGAAATTATAAATTAACAAAAAAGTTACACATTTATTGTTTTATATAATAAATTAACGAAAATTTAAAATTTAAATATTTAGAAAACAAAGGATTTATAATCAGTACTGTAGGTGAAGGTATGAAGAAATTATTTTTAAATAGCACTATTAATTTTATAAAAAAAAATAATAGTAACATAACAGACATCCAACTAGAAGAAGTTGAATATGGTCTAGAAAGTATTTATTTAACTATTACAAAAATGATCATAATATTTTCACTGGCAGCAATATTAAATATTTTTAAGGAAGTAATTATCTTAACAGTATTTTATAACATAATACGCTGTACAGCATTTGGATTACATGCTACTAAAAGTATATATTGTCTAACCAGTTCACTAATAATGTTTATTGGTGGCGTATATATATGTAATTATATAAATTTTAATTTTTATGTAAAATTAATTCTTTGTATAATTTGCTTAATTTGCATTTTTAAATATGCACCTGCAGACACTTATAAAAGGCCAATAATAAAGGCTGCTAAAAGAAAAAAATACAAAATTATAACTTTTATATCTGCAAGCATTTTTACAATATTAATATTAGCATATAATACAAATATTTTATCAAATTATTTGTTAGTTGGGATGATATATTCAGTAATTATGATACACCCACTTGTTTATAAGATATTTAAATTGCCATATGCTAATTACAAAAATTATAATTTAGGTTTAAGCAATTAAACATATAAAAAGAAGTAAAAAGGAGGTAAAACAATGAAATACTTAGCAAGTGTTTTAACTGTTCTTGGAACTGTAGCTGCTACTGTAGGTACACAAGGATGCTGGTTATGGTTTATTGATGAACCAAAAATGCCTAGACATTTAATCGAAAAATAAAATGAGAGAACTAATCTTTCATTTTATTTTTTTACTTCTATCTTTTGAATATATACTTTTCCTATTATTTCACTTTGAACAAAGAACAATTTACTTCCAGAAATAACTTTATTTACTAATTGTAATCCATGACCTCTTCCTGCTCCTTTAGTCGAAATTCTTTTGTTTGTTTCTTCTGAACTTCTTATTATATTTCCAAATGTATTGGTAATAATAATTACAACATTACCATTATCTATATATATTTCTAAACCTAAATATTTTTTATCTGATACTACACTTGCTTCAATTGCATTATCAAAATATACACCAAGTAATATTCCTAATTTTTTAAAATCACTAGTTGATAATTTACTTAATATAGATTTTTCTATCCCATTTTTAATAACAACACTTACACTTAAACTTTCTTCTTCTGCCTTATTTAATTTGCTACATATGAAACCTTTTAATCCATTCAAAGGTAAATACTGCAAATCGCCATATCTTGCATCATCTATATCACTATTATCATCAATAATACTATTAACATAATCTAAAATTTTATTTTTTGGCGCGTTATCATTTAACATTGACCCAATAGTTATAAATTGATTTTTAATCTCGTGGTTTTGAATTTTATTTTCTTCTATCTCAGTTTCATAACTCTTCATAAACCCCAATAAGCCATTATACTCTTGAATTTTATCATTTATTACTATTTTTTCTTTAATTAAATTCCCAATTATTACTAAAAATATAACTATTAGCAATATATATGAACAAATACTATTATTGCTTTTATAATTTGTGATAATATTAAAAAATAAGATTATTACACACAATAAAGTAAAAACAGAAATTAAAAGTATATTATTACTATTTTCTAACTTTGAATTATTAATTCTTTTTAGAATATTTCTTAAAATAATACATGTAACAAAAATAATTAAACATACTAATAAATTCCCAAAAAGACTTCCTGCAAATATATCATAACAATACTCTTTATCAATTTTTAAAATATTTATTCCTATAAAAATTAACATATCTACTATCATTGCTATAATTACATAAACAAAGGTAACTATAATTGATTTGGGAAGTTTACAATCAAAAATTTGATTAAATATAAATACATGTAATAAAAATCCTATTAAAGTTTTTATACCACCATCAAAATATGAATAACATAATGAATAAATTATACAAGAAATTAAAAATGCCACTACTACTTTACTTTTATCTTTTCTAATATTATTATCCAAGGTTAAAACACCAAATATTATTGGTGTTACAACCATAATTATTGAACTTAAAACAAATTCTACTACTTCTTGCATACTTGTTTTATGCCTCTTTTACAACGAACTGATAACATATCAATTTCTTCATCGTTAATAAATGTAATGGTATTTTCACTGTAATTAATACTTTTAATATTATCTAAATTTACTAAACAAGATTTGTGTGATCTATAAAATCTATCTCCTAGTCTTTCTTGTAATGAATTCATTGAACCAGCAATTTCATATTCTCCACCATCTATAGTTACAATATAATTCTTTTTACCTAATGCTGCTTTTTCAATATAAATTATATCTTTAATTGGAATTCTATACACTACATAATTAAAAGTATATATTAATAAATCATTTTTACCTAAAACTTTTAAAGCATCATTTAATGTTTCTGTTAAATCATTTTTATAATCATAATTTTTAACAATATAATTTAAAGCTAATAATCTCATACAAAAAACATCATTTTTATATTGAGAATAGTTTGTTGAAAATATAATAATACTTTTCCAATCTTTATTCCTTATTCTAGAGGCTAATTCTAATCCAGATACATCTGGCATTTCAACATCTAAAATATATATCTTTTCATCACTAGTATTAACTATTTCATCCTTTAATTTCTTTGTAACCTTTGAAAATTTTAATATTCTATAATCATAATTATAGTTCATCATCATTTTATTTATTACTTCAGTATAACCATTAACATATTCTTCGTCATCTTCATAAATAATAAACTTTAACATATTACTCACTCCCTCTACCCTAATAATTATACCACATTTTTTAGAAATGTAACTTGTTCGGTTACATTTTTGACAAAAATTGTTCCTTTTTAGTTACTATTTTCAAAAAAAAAGATGGTTTTCGTTAGTGAACTTGTCAATAAAAAGTAGACAATTAAAAGATATTCATTTAAACCCTAATTGAGTTCTATATTCAATTGGGGTT
>CALVXD010000022.1 GCA_944368815.1 uncultured Bacilli bacterium | reverse complement strand
CACTTTTTATTACTATCATTTTTACTAATTATTTGTTCTAATAATTACTATCATTTTCACTAATTATTCACAAATTTAGAAAATATTACTTTTAGTATACTGTCAATGATAATAACAAAATAAAAGAATACGTTTAATATTTACGTATTTTTTATTTTAAGTTTATTTTTTCTAAAAATTCATCTTCTTCCCAAATAGGAATATTTAACGAAACTGCTTTATCGTATTTACTTCCTGGATTATCTCCAAGTATTACAGCACTTGTTTTTTTACTAACTGATGAACTTACTTTACCACCAAGTGATTCTATTATTTCTGTAGCCTGTTCTCTTGTTATGTTATTAAGAGTGCCAGTTAATACAAATGTTTTATTTAAAAATTCATCACTTTCTGTATAATTATTATTTGATATATAAGTCATATTTATACCTAGTTCTTTTAAATCATTTATAAGTTTAATATTGTCCTCATTATTAAAGTATTCAACAATATTCTTAGCAATTATTGGTCCTATATCGTTAACACTATTTAATTCTTCAAAAGTAGCATTTATAATGTTATCTATATTTTTATATTGTCTTGCTAATAATTTAGCAGTTTTATTACCTACTTGTCTTATACCTAATCCAAATAATAGTCTTTCTAAAGAGTTATCTTTACTTTTTAAAATGGCTTCTTTTAAATTGTTTATTTTTTTAGCACCATATCCTTCAAGTAATAGTAATTCTTTTTCATATTTTTCTAAATGATAAATATCTGTAATTGATTTTAAGAATCCTTCATTATATAAGTCTTCAATAACACTTTCTCCAAGTCCTTCAATATTCATAGCATCTCTTTCTGCATAATGAATTAAATTTTCAATATTTCTAGCATTGCATTCATTATTAGGACAATAATAATCTGCTTCTGTATCTTTTCTAATTAATTTAGTATGACATATAGGACAAGTATCAATCATTCTAAATCTTTCTTCTGCACCAGTTCTTCTTTCTTTAATAGATCTTACTACTTCCGGAATAACATCTCCTGCTTTTCTAATTACAACAATATCTCCTTTTCTAATATCTTTAACTAAGACATTATCTTCATTGTGAAGAGTTGCTCTTGCTATAGTAGAACCTGCTACTTTAACGGGTTCAAGTACTGCATTAGGAGTTATTTTACCAGTCCTTCCAACCGTAAATATAATATCAATTAATCTTGTTGTAACTTCTGTTGCAGGAAATTTATAAGCAACAGCCCATTTAGGAGTCCTAGCCGTAAATCCAAGTTTATTTTGATCATTTATATCGTTTACTTTTATAACAATACCATCTATTTCATAAGGAAGAGTATCCCTAAGCTCTGTCCATTTATTAATATAATCAATTACTTCATCAACATTATTGGCAATAACATTATTTTCACTTACTGGACACCCTAATTTTCTCATATATTCTAGAGCATCATAATGTGTATAAATATTATAATCAAGTGGATTTGGTAAATGATATATTATGCAATCTAATTTTCTTTTAGCAGTTATTTTCGAATCTAATTGACGAACACTTCCGGAAGCAGCATTTCTAGGATTTTGAAATAATGGTTCATTATCTTTTTCTCTTTGTTTATTTATTTCAAGAAAAGATTTTTTACTCATATATATTTCTCCACGAACTTCAATATTAACTTTTTCCGTTAAAGTAAGTGGTAATGACTTAATTGTTTTAACATTATTAGTAATATCTTCTCCTGTTACTCCATCTCCCCTAGTAGCACCTTTTACAAGAACACCATCTTTATATGTAGCAGATACTGATAGTCCGTCTATCTTAAGTTCACATACATATTTAGGATTATCTATTTCTTTTCTTACTTTCTCATCAAAACTTCTGACTTCTTCTTCATTAAATACATTACCTAAACTAAGCATTGGTATTTTATGAGTTACCTTTTCAAATTTATCTAATACTTTAGAACCTACTCTAACTGTTGGAGAATCTTCTCTTACTAGTTCTGGATAAGTACTTTCTAACATCATTAACTCTTGCATATACCTGTCATACTCTTGGTCAGTTATATTAGAGGTATTATCAATATAATAATCATAATTTGCTTTATTTATAATTTTAATAAGTTCATCTACGCGTTTTTTTAAGTCCATTTATTATCACCTTTTCTATTAATATAATTATATCATTTATAGTATTAGAAGTAAATTAATGTAATATAGATTTTATAGAAAAAAAAGATTATCATATCTGATAACCTCTTAACATTATTTACAATAGTTTTCTTGATATTCTAAATTAATATCCCCAATATAAATATCTTTGTTTCCATCTATTGTATTGCATTTTATTATAGAGATAGTATCATTCTTATAAAGTCTTGTTCCTCCATCTTTATAAATATCAATTAATTCCATATTATTTATTAAACTATTAATAGAATCATTAAATGTTTGGTAAGTTTTAGAAAAATAATCTTTTAATGTAGCATCATCAATAGTTATTTCATCTAAACACACTAAATATACTTTTTGTTCTTCAAATTGATAATATTTTATTACTTGATTATCGCAATCGTTTGTCTTAGTAATTTTTATTTGTTGATTATCTTGTTGACTTCCTTGAATAAATTTAATATATTCAGAATCAATAATTTCTTTTCTGAATTTTTCTTGTTCTTCTTTTGTATTATTTATAAGTTCTACTACAACTACTTTATTTTCTTCATCTACATAATGAGATCCTAAATTCCCCGCTTTATCATTATTATTAATATAAAATTCTGTTATTTTATCATTAATTTTATTTAATTCTTTTATTGATACTTTTTCATTATTACAACCTGTAGTTACTACTAACATAACTAAACATAATACAATAGTTAATATTTTTTTCATAATTTCTCCTTTATTATTTCAATAATAACTTTAATGCTTCTTTTATTTGATTTTCAATATCATTATTTAAATTAACGTGAGGAAGCACTTTTTTAATATCTGCTTGTTTGTATCCTAATGCAAGAAGAGCATCAACTAGTTCATTATTATTTAATATAGTATTAGAACTAGCTGTAAGCTTTCCTTTTAAATCTAATATTATTTGTCTTGCTACTTTATCTCCAATTTTAGGGAATTTCTTTAAATATAATATATTTTCTCTATCAATTGCATCCATTATTCCATTAATAGATCCTGTTGCAAGCATAGGAAGAGCCATTTTAGGGCCTAAGCCTTTAACAGAAATAAGTTTCATAAACAAATCTTTTTCTTCTTTCTCTTTAAATCCATATAAAGAATATTCATCTTCTCTTACTTGAGTATATGTATATACAGTATATTCATTATTTAATTGATATGCATAAGGATTAGGTACAAATATAATATATCCAATACCATTATTATCAACAATTATATAATTACTTTCTATTTCTGTAACTGTTCCTTTAATATATCCGTACATTATTTCATTTCCTCAATATCTTTTGTTAACATATCTTTAAGTATTCCTGTTTCAAGTGTTAATGTCATATCTTCTTGTTTATGAATTTCTTTTACTGTATCATTTAAGATATAATTAAGTATTTCTCTATATGAAACATTTTGTCCTTCCCATAAGTGATGTGAAAAGAAATTTGGAATAGTATTTATTTCATCAACATATATTTTTTTACTTTTAGTATCATACAAGAAATCAATTGTAGCAACACCCCTATGATTTAATAATCTAAATACTTGTTTTGATAAATCTTCAATTTCCTTAGTTAATTTTTGAGAAATTTCTGCTGGTAATTCTCTATATAGATTAGTATTATCTTCAATATCTTTTGGTTTAATTACTTTATCAGCATATTTTTTAATACCATCTGTTTTAACTATTTTTTCAATATCAGAAGTTTGTACTTTACTAGTATTACCTAAAACACTACAAGTAAATTCTTCTATGTGTTCAATATACTCTTCAATAATTATTTTGTTATCATATTTAATTGCTTTTTCAATGGCTGACTCTAATTCTTCTTTTCTCCTAATCACTTCAATACCAACACTACTACCAAGTGTAGCAGGCTTAATTATTAAAGGATATGATAACGTACTAATTTTCTTAAATAATGCTTCTTCATCGTTATAATAATCTGTATCAAAAAACCATACATATTTTGTTTGAGGAACATCTTCACTTGCAAGTATTTGCTTCATAAATACTTTATCTTGTCCCACTACTGAAGCATAGATATTAGATCCCGCACAAGGTACTCCTAATAATTCTAAAAATCCTTGAACAGTACCATCTTCTGTTTTAGCACCATGTACCATTGGAATGGCCATATGTATTTCATTATATTCTCTTTTAAATATACCTGTCGTTTGTAAAACAAATCTTCCATTTAGATTAACTAAATTAACTCTTTTTGCATATCTGTGTATTAATCTAAAGTCTTTATAACTATCAATAAATCTAAGCATACCTCCTGTATACATTTGTAAATCTTTTGTTATATATATAGGAACTATCTCATATTTTTCACTATCAATATGATTCATTGCTTGTAATGCTGTTATAACGGATATTTCATGTTCAACACTTTTACCACCAAATATAACTCCTAATTTTATTTTCATTCTTACACCTCTATTTCATTATATAATATTTTAAAGTATTTTTAAAGTAAAACAATATACTTTACAAGAGAAAAACAATACCAAACCGATATTGTTATTTCTTTTCACTTATCCAAAATGGACCAAATTCTACTTTAACTTCTATAGAACTTCTTTCATACATGTAAACCTTATAACCTAATCCTAAACATTCTGTTGTAACTCCATCATCATATTTATGTTCTTCTGTCTTAATACAGAATTTAGGTTGTTCTCCTCTTGTTACCATATAACTTTCATATATAATTAAAAGAAGCCAACTAATAAATACAACCATAAAAATAATGGAAATTACTTTTTTTACTACTTTCATACTACACCTCATTAATTATTTATCTTTTTTTACAATAATTGTTGATACATTTTTAAAATCAATTTTCTTAACTATTTCATTTAATTCTTCTATATTAAGTGAATTAATAATATCTATAATATTACCTTCAATATTATTATCAAAAATAATACTATCTATAATCATTTCATTGATTATTTCTATATTTTCAAAGCTAAATATTTCGTTACTTACTAATACTTTTTTCTTTCTTTCTAAATCTTCAGAAGAAATATTAATATTTTTTAATTCTTCTTTAATCATATCTAAAAGTTCATTATATTTAAATGTCTCATTAATTAAAGATATTAAAATATGTGAATCACAGTTTAATATATTTGTGTAAATAGCATTAGTAATTATATTATCTTTTTTTGTTTTCTCATTAAATAAAGATGAATCATCAAATAATATACTAAATATTATATATAAGTATAAATTAAGTTTTCTTTTTTCCATTTTAAATTTATTGTATGGAATTTTTATATTGTATGCAAGTTTAGGAATATTTGTATTCATCTTAATAATTTCTTCTTTTAAGACTACTTCATCAGGTTCTTTATATTCTTTTATCTTAATTTTTTCTTGTTTCTTAAATTTTTTATTATTTTGATTTTCTTTAATCGCTTTTAGCATCTCATCTACATTAAAGTTTCCAGTTACTACTAAAAACATATTTGACGGATGGTAAAAAGTCTCATAACAAGTATCTAATACTTTTTTATCAATACTATTTATATCATTTACTGTTCCAATAATACTATCTTTAAATGGATTATTATGTAGACTGTTTTTTCTAATATGTTCATATAATACATCGATTGGTCGATCGTCACACATATGTATTTCTTGAGTTATAATACCTTTTTCACTTTCAACGTTTTCATCAGTAAAATATGGCTCTTGTACAAAGTCTAATAAATATTTAACATTTTCTATTAAATTATCGGGACCTGTAAATAAATAGGTTGTATTTTTAAAAGTCGTATAAGCGTTAGTTAAAGCACCACTTTCTGCGAAAAAGTCTGATGGTTGAGGATCATATTCTTGAATAAATACCTTATGTTCTAAGAAATGCGCCACTCCTTTTGGTACTTTAGCCATCTTGTCTTTACCTATTGGAACAAATTCATTATAAATAGAACCAAACTTAGTTGTAAAAGTTACATAGTTATTATGAAAATTATCTTTACTAAATAAATATACATCCATGCCATTATCTAATTTTTCATAATATACTTCTTCACCAATTATATTAAATTTAATTTTCTTCATCTTGCTTTACCCCTTCCAAAGTATATGTTGAATATATATTTATTTTTTTACTTACATTAATAACGTCTTCTTTTGTAACTTTTTTAAAATTCTCTATTCTTTCTTCAAAATCATCTGTACCCACTAATATTTTAGCAAAATAATTATTTATAATCCCACTTGGACTATCTAAACTCGCCTTTATTCCTCCTACTAATGTTTCTTTAGCATTATTTAACATATCGTCAGTAAAATTACCTTTTTCTATATCTATTAAACATTTCTTTATTAATTTAAACACTTCATTCTTATTCCCTGGTTCAATACCTGAATATATAAGTAAAATATTATCATAACTTTTTACATCAGCATTAACATAATAAGCATAAGAGTTTTTCTCTCTAACTGTATCAAATAAAATAGAATTAGAAGAACCTCCTAAAAGTTCACTATAAACTTTAATAACATATTTTCTTTCAAACTCAGTTAAATTATTAATACCACATAATATAGTAAATTGCGTTTGATTAACATTATCTTCTTCAGATTGTTCAATAATCTTTTTTATGATTGGTAACTCTTCCACTATTATATTAGTCTTTGTTCTATGATAAGTCCTAGCCTTAAAATACTTCTTAATTAATTCTTTTATTTCAATGCTATCAAAGTCACCAACTACAAATATATCAATAAAATCATTATTAATCATGTCTTTATAATAATCATATAGAACTTTACCATCTATTTTTTCTAAATCTTCTAAATATCCATATGAATTATATGAATAAGGTTTATCCTCTACATTTTCTAATAATTTGAATAAAGTATATTTTAGTTTACTATCTTTAAGAGATTTAATACTTTTTTCCATTCTATTCTTACATTTATTAACTACTTCTTCATTAAAACTACCATTATCTATATTAGGATTAAAAATAATATCCATGAGAAAAGCAATACTCTCTTCGTTCATGTTTTTTTCTGTGTACTTTTCATCTAGAAATCTTGTTTTAAATGAAATATTAGTGTAATTTCCCATTCTCGCTGAAGATGCAACTAATTTTAAATCATATAAATTTTCTGATTCAATAATTAATTCTCTTTCTGTTCTATAGTTTTTATTTGAATTTAATAAAACTTCTTTTAAAACTGCTCTTTTAGTAATATCTTCTTTTTGTATTTCTCTTCGAAAATCAACTTCTACAGTAATTGTTTTAAATCGATTTGTTTTAACTAAATGCAAATTATATGCTCCCATGTTTATTAGTTCGTAGTTCATAAAACACTCCCTTTCATGTTTATTATTGTCTGTTTTTAAATTTTTAAACTACTTTCTAGGGCAATTATAATCATATTATCTAAATGCTGTTCTCTTTCCTTTGCACTTAATTCTTGATTATCATAAAATGTATTTGATACAGTAAGTAAACAACTTGCTTTTTTATTTAAAGCTCTTGCATTATTAAATAGAGCAAAAGATTCCATTTCTATACCCAATGCTTTAAATTGTTCATGTCGCCATTTACTATTATCTGTTTTTTCATAAAATACATCTGATGAAAAAATATTTCCTTTTACTAATTTTATTCCTAGCCCATTAGCAGTACTTTCAATAATGTTATTTAATTCTTGATTTGCCATAATATAGTTATATTCATAACCATCCATCACTTTTGCATAGTTGGAATCACTGCATGAATAAGTAACTAATACGGTGTCATTAAGTCCACATTCAGGTGTATATGAACCACAAGATCCTATTCTAATAATATTATCTACATCATAAAAATTAAACAATTCATAAGAATATATTCCCATACTAGGATTTCCCATCCCTGATGGAAAAATAGTTACCATTTTATCTTTATAATATCCTGTATAAGCTGTCATTCCTCTTACTACATTTACAAGTTCTACTCTATCTAAAAATTTCTTAGCAATGTATTCAGCCCTCTTAGGATCCCCTGGCATTAAAACTGTTTTAGCAATATTTTCTTTAATTGCTCCAATATGTACTGTACTCATAAAATCTCTCCTTTTTATTCATTTATAAAATTAATACTCAAATATTTGATATTTTCATAACTAATAGAATTATCTAATGTCATATTAAACAATATATCAAAATTATTTTTATCAGTTGATGCACTATTATCAACTTCATTTGTCATAAGCAAATTATTGCTTGCATCATATAATTTCAATTCTATTTTTACATTATTACCACTATCTAATAAGTTTTGAACATTAGCCTTATAAGTTAAGGTATTATTAGCTGAATCATAATTCAATAATGGATTAGATAATTTATATATATTATTGTTTATAATATATTCATTAATATTAATGTCTATCAAATCATTAGCTTTATATGTAGTAGGACCAACAAATAATTCTATTTTAACAGCAGTATTTACTCTCAAATACATTTCTGTATCAGATATTTCTTCATAAACTAATCCATCTACAGCATAAGAATTATTTAAAAATTCATCTACTGTTTCATTACATTGTCCTTCAGTATAACCATTATTTTTACATGATATATTAACTAATTCTTTAAAAATACTATTTGCCATTTCAACATTATCTTTGTTAAATTTAATTGATAATATATATTCTACATAAGTTCCTTCAATAACGTCATTCTCTTGATCACTACTGTAAGTAACATTAAATCCTGTATTCGTCTTTTCCATGGCTACAGTAGTTCCTAAAGCATAGTAATCACTGACTAATTGTGAATTATTAAAACTTGCAATAATATTATCTAACGATAATAAAACTGGAGTATCAATTGTAGTGTTATTATTGATATTATTATCCTTTACATCATAAGTCATTTTTATATATGTTACAAAGCCTAAACACGCAAGTAGTATTACTAAAAATACACAAGCTATTATTATACTTTTTTTATCACTTTTTTCCATTTAAATCTCTCCTTTTTATTCTTCCTCTTTGTTTTCTAATTTAACTAGTACTTCTCTTGGTTTAGATCCATTTGGAGGACCTATAATACCTCTTTCTTCTAATAAATCAATTATTCTAGCGGCTCTATTATAACCTAAACGATATTTTCTTTGAATTAACGAAGCACTAATTTTACCTGCTTTAACTGCAAAATCAACAATTTCATTATAAAGTGGATCATCATATTCCTCTTCTGATTGATAATCATCATTAACACTCGAACTAGAACTATTTCTATCAACTGTTAAACTTTCATCATACTGAGCTTTTTGTTGACTTATTACATAATCTACTATCTTCTCAAGTTCTTCATCACTTACATAAGCTCCTTGTATTCTAATCGGAGCATTTTCTCCCATTGGTAAGAATAACATATCACCTTTACCAATAAGTTTTTCAGCACCTGTTGCATCTAATATTGTTCTTGAATCAATTGATGAAGATACTGCAAATGATATTCTTGATGGAATATTTGCTTTAACAACACCTGTAATTACATCTGTTGATGGTCTTTGTGTAGCTACTATTAAGTGTATTCCTGCGGCTCTTGCCATTTGCGTAATTCTCATGATAGAGTCTTCAACATCTTTAGCTGCTACTAACATTAAGTCAGCAAGTTCATCGATTATTACTACAATATAAGACATTTTTTGATATTCTGGATGGGTTTTACAAAATTCATTATATGATTTTATATTTTTATTTTTAGTTTGTTCAAAAATATCATATCTATGTTCCATTTCTGCAACTATATTTTTAAGAGCAATAGATGCTTTCTTAGGATCAGTTACAACTGGAGCAAGTAAATGTGGTATTCCATTATACATAGTAAGTTCTACTTTTTTAGGATCCACCATAACAAGTTTTACTTCATCAGGTCTAGCACGCATCAATATTGAGGCAATAATACAATTTATACATACAGATTTACCAGAACCAGTAGCACCAGCAACTAACATATGTGGTGTTGAATTAATTTCAGCCCATTTAACTTTACCCATAATATCTTTACCAAGTCCAACTGCCAATAACGTTTTCTCATTTACTTCTGGCAAATGGGCAAGTACTTCTTTAAACGAAACTGAAGATACTACTTTATTAGGTATTTCTATTCCAATAGTATTTTTTCCAGGAATTGGGGCTTGTATTCTAATATCTTTAGCAGCAAGAGCAAGTTCCATTTCCCTTTGAATGCTTAATAATTTATTAACTTTAGTACCCGCTTTTAATTCAAGTTCATATTGAGTAACTGTAGGACCTATATGACATTCTACAATTTTACCAGGGACTTCAAAATCAGCAAGAACACGCTCTAATTTTTCAATATTAGATTTAACTCCATTTACATTTTCTTTATCATTATTATTTTTAACTGTTTTAAGTAAACTAAGTGGAGGCAATTTATAATTAAGATTAACTTTAGGAGCCTCTACAACAAGTTCAGTACTATCTTCAACTGGTTTACTAGTACTTTTCATAATAGGAATATCATCACTTTCTTCTTCAATATCCTTAATATGATTTAGTTCTTCCATTGAAGAAATAATTATCTTCTTATCTTCTTCTACAGTTTCTTCCTCTTCTTCATCCTCAACAACTTTTTCTTTTTTCTTTTTCTTAATTGACATTAATTTATCTTTAACTTTCTTTAATTGTTCAAATATACTTACATTAAAGAATAAAATTATTCCTAGCATTGCCATAGTAATTACAACAATATAAGTTCCTTCTCTAAAAGCGCTAACAAAAGCAAAAGAAAAGATAGCCCCAATTATACCACCACCAGAATTACCAATCGCAGACTGTGACTTAAACGCTAACATTAAGTTATCAAACGTTTCTGTAATTATCTTTAATCCTTCTGTTTCATTATTAAAAACATATTGTGTATGTAACAATACTAAAATTGATAAGATTATTATATACAAACCAATTAATTTTAATGAAAAGAAATTAGGAACTTCTCTTTTAACAATTAAATAACATCCAGTAACAATCATTACTATAAGAACAAAAGGATACAATCCACCAGTTAAAAAAATAGCAAAACTACTAATAAAATGTCCAACTGGTCCATAATTTCCAATTCCTACTATACCTGCTAAAACTATAAGAATTCCTATTACTTCATTACTATATTCAAACTTTTTTTTATCCTTATCTTTCTTTTCCTTTTTCTTCGACACTTTATTCACCCTCTATACATTAAAATTATAACATTTTAAAATTTAAAAGTAAATAAAAAGAATATACTTATTTTGTATATTCAAATTCATAATCAAGAATTCTTACAATATCTCCTTCTTCTATTCCCATTTTTTCTAATTCTTCATCAATTCCCATTCTTCTTAATTTTTTAGCAAATATAACAAAGGCTTCATCTGTATTAAAATTAGTCATTTTAAATAATTTTTCTACTTCATCACCCTTTATTACAAATACTTTGTTATCTTTAACTATTGTAAATGGTTTTTCTTTCTTAAACTTATATAATACATGTTTTTCTTGAATGTTCTCATCATATAATACTTCATCTTTTATACTTAATACTAATTCTTGTAAATGATTAATAACAGTATCTAATCCTTTATTATTAATAGCTTCTATTTCAAATATTTCTATATTTGGAAGTTTTTCTTTAAATTTAATTAAGTTATCATGTGAAGATGATATATCCATTTTATTAGCAATAATTATTTCTTTTTTGTTAAGTAACTTCTCACTAAAAGCTTCTAATTCTTTTCTAACCAACAAATAATCTTCATATGGATCTCTTCCTTCAGATCCACTCATATCAATAATATGAGCAATTATTTTTGTTCTTTCTATATGTTTTAAGAATTTGTGTCCTAGTCCTACTCCTTCGCTGGCTCCTTCAATAAGTCCTGGAAGATCTGCTACTACAAAAGAACCTGTTTGGGTTTTAACTACTCCTAAATTAGGAGATAAAGTTGTAAAATGATATGATGCA
This sequence comes from uncultured Bacilli bacterium, assembly GCA_944368815.1. Taxonomy (GTDB): domain Bacteria; phylum Bacillota_I; class Bacilli_A; order RF39; family UBA660; genus CALVVX01. The sequence continues at coordinate 7,254 of CALVXD010000022.1, read as the reverse complement.
ATTTTAGGGTTAGCATTAGATATCATAGAAAGTATAGTGCTCTTTCCAACACTAGGCATACCAACAAGCCCTACATCAGCAAGCATTCTAAGTTCTACTCTTATTGTTCTTACTTCTCCTGGTTCTCCTCTTTCAGCATATGATGGACAAGGATTGTTTCTTGTCGCAAGGGTAACATTACCTCTTCCTCCTCTTCCTCCATAAGCTACTGTTACTTCTTCACCATTTTTAGTTAAATCCGCAATAACAAATCCTGCATCTCTATCTTTAATAGTAGTACCTACTGGAACTTTAATTATTTTATCAGTTGCATTTTTACCATTTTTACTTTTTCCTTCACCATTTGCCCCTACATCTGATTTTATAACTCTTTGATATCTTAAATCAATTAATGTTTTAAGGCCTTCATCAGCGACAAATATAATGTCCCCACCTTTTCCACCATTACCACCGAATGGTCCACCCATTGGAACATATTTTTCACGCCTAAATGCCATACAGCCATCTCCACCACGACCAGCATTTAATTCTACTGTAACTTCATCAATAAACATTAGTATCACCTCAACACACATATTATACCCTAAAAAGAAAAAAAAGAAAAGAAAAATAATATTACTTCTTGGAAGCAAACATTGCAGCTCCTACAAGAATCAATATTATTACTACCATTCCTATTATAATTATATTAAAATTATTAGCATCGGCTGGATTATTCATTACAGCGCCAGACTGAATAATAGCATTAAAATTGGTTAAAGAAGATAAATTATTATGAGTATCATTATATGAAATTGCACTAGCTTTTTGTGGCAAAACAGCAAATGTAATTAACAATACAAGACATTTAAATTTATTTCTCATATAAAAAACACCTCTTTCTAAAACAATATTAATGCTACATTTAATAAAGCGCCAATACATGGTATTAAATTATAAAACATGCGATACGAAATAGATACTACAATATTATCAGTATCATAATATATATAAGATAATATTCCATAGAAAACAATCGCAGGAATAATATTAATTAAATTAATCACTGAAGTATAACTTAACATTATTTCAAATGAACCATTAATAATTGCTGTTATTAATATAAATAACCATTTATTTTTAATAAATTCTTTAAATGTCCTTTTAAATACTAATTCCTCAACAATTGGATAATATATAACTGTACTTAGTAATAACAAAAATGGTGATTTATCATATATATGCAAAAGATTATCAACACTTTCATTAAGTCCATTCGGCACCAATTCAACTATTAAAGAAGAAACTATTGTATATAATATTATACCAATTATAAATATTTTTCCACCTTTTAAATATAATTTCCCAAAATTGTTTTTAAGATTCTTTAAGTCATTTTTTAAACTGTTAGAATAAATTAATATTATTAAGAACATTAATAAAAAATTAGCTATCAATCTAAGATACAAAGACGTGTCGCCAGTAATACTTAACATTGATAATATAGCACTTATAAAATAAGGCCAAATAAAATATAATAGTACCACACAAATACTAATATATAATGCAGGAATACCTACTTTCTCTTTTTTCTCCATCTAAAACACCTACCTTAAATTAATTGTAGCAAAAAGACGAAAAAAAAACAATATTTTTTGTTATTTTTTTAAAATCTATAGATACAAAAGGCAATCAATTGATTGCCCATTTGATATTATCTCCATCCAAATACTCTCCAGAACCAGCTCATAATCTTACCTCCTTTCTTTTTTATATATTATACTACATAGTTTATGCTACCATACATACACTACGTTTATAATATATCACATTTTTAAATTTTTTTCAATATACTTTTGAAAATTTATATCATCATAATTAACTTTATTTATATTTGAAAATGTATATTCAACTTTACAAGTTATTATTTCATCATTTTTTAATAAATTAGTATAATCAATCAATAATTTAACTTCATCATCGGCATTACTCATCTCAATAGTAATATATTCATTATTAGTGATATTTTGGTTGATTTTATTTGTTTTGATTAAATATATATTCCCATCCTTTATTCCTTGTTTTAAATATTCTTTTATATTTAATACATCCAAGTAATTGATGCTTATTATATCATAAACTTCATCAGCACTTGTTAATAAGTAATTACCGTTATCATATATGTAATATTCGTCATCATTCATATAATAATTACTTATTTCACCATTCATTTCTTTACTAATTATCATATCATTTTTATATCTAATACCACCATAAGAAACAATTTTATTACCATCATTAGTCTCCATATCTATAGTAATATTATAGTTATAATTATCAACAATCGAATTAAAATTATTAACTGGATTATTAACGATATTACCTATTTCATTAATATTGTCATTATTTGTATCATCAGGAGTAAGTCTTATAAAAATTACTGCAAAAACTATAAATATTAAAAATAATATCAGTTGAATTTTAGCTTTTTCTCTAGGATTCCCCCATTTATCTTTTAATTCATCAAATTTCATAGTAACTCCTTTTTACATAAACTTTTTATTTATATATTCTTCTTTCTTAATACCATTTATAAAATCATGTACTTTACATCTTTTTTTACCTTCTAATTTTATATCTGTAATTCTAATAACTTTATCATTAGTAGTTACATATATTCCATCTTTATTTATATCAATAATAGTTCCCGGTTCTTTATTGCTTACTTTATCAGTAATAAAACTTTCATATATTTTAACCCTTTTATTATCAAGCATTGCATAAGCTCCAGGAATTGAAGAAAGTCCCCTTATTCTATTATGAATACTAATAGATGAATTATTAAAGTCTATTTTTTCTTCTTCTTTCTTTATATTTAAACCAAAAGTAACTAAACTTTCATCCTGTTTTGTCCTTGTATTAGTCTTATCAAATATACTAGGTAAAGTATCCATAAGTAAATCTCTTCCAAGATAAGACATCTTATTATATATATAGTCTAAATTGTCATTTTCTCCAATTTCTATACTTCTACTACTAATAATGTCTCCCGCATCCATTTTACTAGCCATATACATAATAGTCATACCGGTTACTTTATCTCCATTTATTATTGCGTGATGAATTGGAGCACCACCTCTTAATTTAGGCAGTAATGATCCATGAACGTTAATGCATCCATATTCAGGATAATCTAATATTACATCAGGAATTATTTGCCCATAAGCACATGTAATAATGATATCAGGTTTATAATTTAATATTGTTTGATATTCTTCTCTTATTTTTAAAGGTTGATAAACAGGAATATTATTTTTAATTGCCACTTCTTTAGTAGGAGTCACAAGTAAATTTCCTTTTCTATCCTTTTCCCTATCAGGTTGACTTACTACTAATACAACATTATAGTTTTCTATTAAAGACTCTAATATAGGTACTGCAAAAATAGGTGTTCCCATAAAAACAATTCTTTTATCTTTCATATCTTTCACCATCTCAATTATACAATATTTTTTAAAAAAAATCTACATAAAAAAAGACTATCTTCCACGACGTCCTTTCTTTTCTTCCACTTCTTCTTCATAATTATTAACATAATAATTAACTAATTCTTTTTGATGTGATTTATATAATCCGATTCTAAGTTCATTAATAATTAATTCTATTTTCTTTAATGTCAAACTAGCATAAGTATTTCCAAGATATTTAACATAATTATTAATGATCATTAATTTTAATCTTTCAGCATCCATTAAAGTTTTCTTAATAATTCCTTCATCATTACCACCAGACTCAGATATTTCTTCTAATAACTTAAATAAATATGCCATTTTGTGTTCTATTTTTTTCTTAATTATTTTTTCACTTAATGTTGGAGATACAATTACTATTTTATTTACTTCTATAGCATCTTCTTTCTTTGTTTTAGGAGTTATTTTGTATCCTTTCATTTTATCATATTCAATATATACAGTTTCATTAGTTTGATTATTTTTTTCAATATAGAAGTTTTTATTACTCACTATTATCACTTCCTAATAAGTCTTTTCTTCTTTCCTTAGTTATTCTAAGTTGTTCTTCTTTTCTATATTTTTCTATATTAGCGTGATGCCCACTTAAAAGCACTTCTGGAACTTTCATATCTCTAAAAACTTCAGGTCTTGTATATACTGGATAATCAAGCAAATTATCATTAAATGATTCACTATCTAATGATTCATTATTAATAACTCCTGGGATTAATCTTACAATAGTATCAGTAATTGCCATTGCAGGAATTTCTCCACCAGTTAATATATAGTCTCCAATAGATATTTCCATATCAACAATCGTTTTAATTCTTTCATCAAATCCTTCATAATGGCCACATAATAATATTATATGTTCAAATTTCGATAATTTAGTAGCAATCTTTTGATTAAATACTTCTCCACTTGGTGTTAACATGATTACTTTAGTATTTTCTCTTCTTAAGTCTTCAATAGCATTAAATATTGGTTCACACATAAGAACCATTCCTGGTCCTCCTCCAAAAGGATAATCATCTACTTGTTTATTTTTAAATGGCGAATAATCTCTTATATTATGAACATTTATTTCTACTAAATTATTATTTATTGCTCTTTTAATTATTGACTCATTAATAAATCCCGTAAACATATTAGGAAATAATGTTAAAATATCTATTTTCATTCTATCAACCCTTTAATATTATTAATAACCATTGTTTTTTCTTCTAAATTTATTTCTTTAATAAATTCATTCACATAAGGAACTAAATATCTTTTATCATTATTTATAATTACAAATATATCTTGATGTGGATATTTTTCTATTTTTTGTATTTTTCCAATACATTTACCATCACATATTACTGATAAATTAATTAAGTCTTCATCTAAATATTCATTTTCATTTAAAATCAAATCTTCTTTATTTATAAATATATTTAATGATTTATATTTTAAAACATCATTAATGTTATTATATCCTTTTAAAGTAATCATATCAAACTGTTTGTGAGGTCTATAAGTAACTATTTCTTCTTTTATCTTTTCTTTTCCTATATATACTTTAAATCCTTTTTTAAATACTCTACTTTTGTATTTAAAATTAGAAAGTATTCTAAGTTCCCCTTTTATGCCATGAGTATTAGCAATTTTACCTAAGTATACGTATTTCATTTATTACTAATCTCGTACATTAGAATTGAAGCTGCTACTGCAGCATTCAAACTTTCACATTGATCATTCATTTTTATATACAAATACTCATCACATAACTCGCTTAATTCTTCACTCATTCCTTTGCCTTCATTTCCAATAATTAATGCAAAATGTGAATAAGTTTTAGATTCTCTTACATCTATTCCATTAGTTACTTTAGTTCCTACAATTTTATATCCTTCGTTTTTTAATTCATTAATAAAACTTACTGGTTCTCTAATAATTATATTAGTATGAAACATCATCCCTTGAGTAGATCTTACAACTTTAGGATTATATAAATCTACTGTTTTAGGGCTAAGTACAATAGTATCGAAATTAAACGCTACAGCACTTCTTATGATTGTTCCTAAATTCCCTGGATCTTGAATATTATCTAATATTAATATTTTTTCTCCAATAGGTTTCTCATCTAATTTTTCTACTACTGCCATTACATTTGATGGTGTTTTTAAATTAGATAATTTATTCATAACATTTGAAGATACATATAGAGTATTTACATCAAGCGGAAATAATTCATCTTGTTCTAATATTAATTCTACTATTTTCTTTTCTCTATGAGCTTCTAACACTAAATGTCTTCCTTCAATTAAAAAAGTATTAGATAAATCACGATATTTTTTTTCTTTTAACTTTAATATTTCTTTTATGTGTTCATTATTTAATGATGTAATTAACATGGTTACTCCTCCTATTGAATATTATATAATAATACAAAAAAAAAAGAAAGTTAATTATAACTTTTTAACGATTTTCTAACTTCCTTATAATCAGGATAATACTTTCTTACTAAATTCCAAAAGTCTTTACTATGATTAGGAAATATAAAATGTGATAACTCATGAACTATAACATAATCTAAACACTTAATATCATATTTAAATAAATCAAGATTTAATGTTACATTCTTATTTCTTAAATTACATACTCCCCATCTACTAGTCATCTTTCTTATTTTTAAATTAGGTATAGGTATTTTCTCTTCAAACTTATTATACCAATAATCTAAATGTTCTCCATAAATATTATTTATATATTTAGACATATATTTATTCAACATTTTATTATCATAAGCACAAATAATATTATCAGATATTTCTACTTCCCTAAATGATTCTCCATATACTATGGTATATCTTTTCCCAAATATTTTAAAACTATTATCTTCTTTTTTATTACTTTTATCAATCATTTTAACAATTGCATCTCTATTTTCATTAATTAATTTATAAATACTTTTATCTGTAGAAAAATAACTAGTAGTTACATATATTTCATTATTTTTAACTCTAATATAAGTATTTTTATTGTTTTTTCTAACTATATTTATATTATATAAATTGTTATTATATTCAAAAGTCATATTATCTAAAAATATTATATTTATTAAGTTTAAACATCTTTACTACTAAATTAGAGATAAAACTTGAAGTTTTGCTATTATATACATTAACTTCATTATTATAGAATTCTTTACTATATTCTATTTTACTATTGACATTATTACTTTCTTCTTTTAACATATTATATTCAACATTACTATTAATTTTAGAGTTAATATCAGCTATCTTGTATAATTTATCAAAAGCTTCTTCTAAATTGCTATACTCGTTAATTTTATCATTAATATTTGTTAAATTATTATAATTGCTAACTATTATATTTATATCATTATATGTAACTTCTTCTTCTTTAATATGTTCTCTTAAAAAAGTTATAGTTTTCAATAATACTTCTGTCTTTTCATTTATTAACTTATTAACAGCGTCCCATTTATTAACAATTCTACTTTCATATAATTTTAATCTATTATATTTTCCGATTATATAAAATGTAACGAAAGCTATAACAGCCATAATAACTACAATAACAATTGCTTCTATTTTCATTTTTTCACCTTCCATTTTCATAGTTAATTTTAACATACCGATATAAAAATAGCAATAATATGTATAATTATTTTACATTTATATGTGACTATTCAGTAAAAATGTTACATTTATAAAATTTAATTCTCAGTAAAAATGTTACACAATATTTTATTTTT
>CALVXD010000021.1 GCA_944368815.1 uncultured Bacilli bacterium | reverse complement strand
TCTAGGACTAATTAATATTTCTTTTGTAGGCAATTGTCACCTCCTTCCCCCTCTATAAGTATTATTGATAAAAAAAAGCACAAATTACTTCTTTTTTATGAAAAAAGTTGAAAAAATTTCTGTTTTTTATTATTTCAAGTACATTTGTTTGTAAAAAAGCATATAAAAAACTACTATAATTACATATAGTAGTTTCTAATACCATAAGGTATTATTTCATTTCTTAATGCATCAGATAAAATACTTCGATCATCATCTTTACTTATCCATTTAAAGTCTTCAATCTCTTCTGATAAAGACAATTCTCCTTCAAGTATTCCATCATATATAAATAGATGCATATGTATTTCTTTATCAGGGAAAGCAGTATTGACTTCAATAAAATCCATTACATAATTTATTTTATCTATATCAAATATTGCTTTATCTCCTAGTTCTTCTTTACATTCCCTAATTATCGCTTGAATTGGACTTTCTCCTTTTTCAATATGACCTCCTACTATTTGGTAGGTAGGTCTAAGTCTTGGTTTATTTACTAATAATTTTTTATCTTTAAAAAACATTATTCCTACAGTCTTTACTATTTCCATAATTACCTCGCAATAAAATATTCATCATACCATACTAAAAATGAATATATAGTCCATATTTTACGACTATTATCTTTCTTTTCTTCTTTATGTTCATCTAATAATTTAGTTATTTCCTCTACTTTAAAGAAAGAAGAACTTCTAGAAAATGTATCTTTTATTTTATTATAAATATCTTCTTCTTTTATCCACTCTCTAATTGGTACAGGGAATCCTAATTTCTTTTTATCCGCAAATTTACTTTCTAATACTTCGTTTGCAACTTTCCTAAATGCATATTTAGTTTGTCCATCCTTTATTTTATATTTAGTAGGTAATTCTTTAGCATAATTAATAAGTATCCTGTCTAAATAAGGAACTCTTACTTCTAAAGAATTAGCCATACTCATTTTATCAGCTTTTAAAAGGATGTCTCCAATTAACCAAAAATTAAAGTCAATATATTGCATTTTAGTTACATCATCATAATTTTTACATTTATCATAAAATGGTTTTGTAAAATCTTTATATGTTTTTTTACCTGTTTTATAACTAAGTATTTTCTTTACTTCTACAGGTTCAAACATAAATGCATTACCAATATATCTATCTTCTAATTTTCTACTTCTTCGATATAAGAAATTAAATCCACGGTGATGTCTTAAAGGATATACACATATACCTATAAATCTTCTTATAAAGTATGGGATTTTATAATACCAAGATACAGAATATGGTTCATGATAAATATTATATCCCCCGAATATTTCATCAGATCCTTCTCCTGATAATGCTACTTTTACATGTTGTGAAGCGATATTAGCCACAAAATATAAAGCTACTGCTGAAGGATCTGCAAGTGGTTCATCAAAGTAATATTCTATCATTGGGAATTTTTCAAAATATTCTTCTTTAGTTATTTCTTTACTTATATTAGTAACATTGATTTTCTTAGATAAATCTTTTGCATAATCTATTTCACTATATTTTTTGTTTGAATATCCTACAGTAAATGTTTTATCAACATTTGATAAAGTAGCTATTAAAGATGAATCTACTCCACTAGATAAGAAACTTCCAACTTCAACATCACTTACTTTATGTGCTTCAATACTATCATCTATTACTTCTCTAATTCCCTTTTCCCATTCTTCAAGTGTTCTTTCATTATTTGGTTCGAATTTAATTTCATAGTATCTTTTAATATCTAATTTACCATTCTTATATTTAAAATAATGTCCTGGTATTAATTTATAAACATTCTTAAAAAACGTATCAGATCCTACACTATATTGAAATGTTAAATATTGTTCTAACATATCTCTATTTAATTCTTTTTTAAATTTTGGATGACCTAAAAAACTTTTTATTTCACTTCCAAACATAAAACTATCTTTCATTTGTGCATAATAAAGTGGTTTTATACCATAAAAATCTCTTGCTCCAAATAACTCTTTTGTTTTTAAATCATATATAACAAAAGCAAACATTCCTCTCAACATTAAAAGAAAATCTTCTTTATACTCTTCATAACCATGAAGTACTACTTCAGTATCTGTATTAGTACTAAACTTATGTCCCTTTTCTATTAAATCCTCTTTTAAATATTTATAGTTATATATTTCTCCATTAAAAAATATTAATTTATCTTTTTCCTCATTATATATTGGCTGTGTACCACCTTCTAAATCAATAATAGAAAGTCTTCTAAAACCTAAGGCTATATCATCATCAGTATAATATCCATCTGAATCAGGTCCACGATGTTTAATTAAATCAGCCATTTTTTTTATTGTTTTTTCTTTATCTTTTGTTTTATCTACAAATCCAACAAATCCACACATATAATTACCTCCATATACTTAGTATAACACGATTAATACATATTTAATATAAAAAGAACATATAATATCCTCTTATTTTACATTATTATCTATATCATTTATATAATCTATTTTATTTTCATTTAAAAACATTTAGTTTCTATCTATAAAGCAAAGTTATGTATCTTTCTAATTGATATGAATAAATATTTTTTTCAATAGAAAAAGCCAAGTTTTCTTGGCTAATACATATTACTATAAATAATATCATTTATTTGACTATCATAACTAGACGCGATTAATAAATTATATAAAACACTATCTCCTAATTGTTCTTGCATTTTTGTTATTAATTCATTTTGATCTTCTTCAGTTAAATCATTAGCATCTACAGCATTACTATAATCAAATTCTTCTAATTTATCTACTATTTTCGCATTTTGATTAAATTTAATTATTCCTAATGATATACCTTCTGAGACAATACCTACTTCTATATTAAGATTGTTTTCATTATCATTAATTTTTTCAGTTTTATATTTTATAGTTATTGACATTGTATTATCAATATTATCTATAATAAATGTGTATTCATCATTTTCTTCTGTTATTTTTAATGTACCAATTTCTTCTCCATTTTCTTTTATAACCAAATTTATTGTACCACTTTCATCTTTACTTCCTTCAATAATTCCAACTAAATCAGGATCGTCATTTACTTCAAATATATATAAATCATTTACTCCAATATATTTTATAGTCGTATTATTTACTTCAGTATTTTCAGTTATAGAAAATCCTACTATATTATATTTGCCACTTACATATATTGAAGCTAGTAATTTATCAGTATTACTATATTCATAATTATCTTTATAATATTGTACTAAATTTACTTCTTCCATTTTATAAGTATCTTTTAATATATTTATAATTTCTTGATTTTTTTCCATTTCTGTTAATATATTAATTATAAAATTATTTAGTTTTTCACCCTCTAGATTATAACAATATTCAGTTAATTTTTGTTCTTTTCCATCAATTGTAACTGTTACATCTTGTTTAATTATATCATTTTTGTTTAAATTATTTTTTACTATTTCTACTACTAAATAAATAAGTCTATCTGTATCCTTTATAGTTTTTCCATTATCTAATATAGTATCAAACATTTCTTCCATAGATTTAGTAGTTTCTTCATCTAAACTTACTTTTAATATCTTAGTAAATAAATTATTTAAATTAATATAACTATAATCACTACTATTATATAATAAATCTACATTTAAATATTCTTTATTACCTTCTAAATAACTAATATTATTTAACATTTTTCTATTTTTATTATCTAATGTTAAATTATAATTTAAAGATACAGTATCTAATCCAATTAATTGTTTTATTTCATTTGACGAAGTATAACTAATATTATTATTAATTTCTACTATTTTATTTTCATAATCAAACATATTAGCTTTAGTTAAAGTGCTATTACTTAATGTATATAACTTATCTAAGCCTTTTTCAAATATCATTGTTGAAAAATTTGTATTTAGATAAATACCAAAACCAATTGCCCCTGCTAGTAATAAACCAAATACTACTAGTAAAATAATTAAAACTTTTTTCTTCATTACATCTCACTCCTACTATTAATAGTATATCACAACAATTAAAAAAAAAGAAAGATTATTTAACTAATTTTCTTATTTTTCTATAAACTTCATCATTTATATCTTCAATAGTTCTAATTTGATTATTTTTTACGCAATTAACTATATCATAGTTATATAATTTAGCTAATTCTAAATATGCTTTCTCTGAATTTTTCAAATATTCAACATTACTTTCTACTTCATCTGGCAATTCTTCTCTTTTTTTCTTAAGTTCACAGGCATATTCATATGGAAAATATAATAATATAGTTTTATTTGGTCTTGGTAGTTCATTTATTACATATTCCTTTAATTCTATTTTTTCATATATTTTTAGTCTTTCTTCTTTATCTTTTATTAGACCACCACGATGAGCCATATTAGAAGTAACATACCTATCTATAATAACTATATATCCATCATTTAAATATTTAAGTATTTTAGGTAAATTATATCTTCTATCAGCAGCATAAAGATCACATGCCGCAAGAACGTCTATATTTCCACCGCCTTCTGGAAAAAAGCTATGATTATCTTTTAATAAATCTTCACACATTTGTGGTTTACCTAAAAGACAGGCACCAATTATTTTTCCAGTTGGTGTATCATACATAGGAAATGATAATGTTTTTACCTTAATTCCTTCTTTAGTTAACTTATCTACTAATAATTTAGTTTGTGTTTCTTTTCCTGAACAATCAGTTCCTTCAATTACAATTATCTTACCTTCCATAACTACTACTTCCTTCTATATAATACATGTCTATATTTTATATTAGTATCACTGTTTTCTTTTAATACTTCTCTATTCCAATCATCTTTATTAAATTTAGGAAAATATACATCTGCTTTACTATCACTAGCATCTATTTCTGTTAAATACATTATATCTGCTTTATCAATAAATATTTTATATAAAGATGAGCCACCAATTACATATATATCCTCATTTTTATAATCTTTTAATAATTTATTCAGATCATCATATACAATAATTTCTTTATCTTCAATATTTCTACTAGTTAACACAATCATTGTTCTTCCTACTAATTTTCTAGGAAGTGACTTATAAGTATTAAAACCCATTACAACATTTTTACCCATGGTCACTTCTTTAAAAAATTTTAAATCATTAGGTAGATGCCATATTAAATCATTGTTTTTTCCAAGTTCATTGTTTTTTCCAATCGCAGCAACTATTACTATCATATTTCCTCCTATTGTGCTATTGGCATTTTAATAAATGGAGCAGACTTATATCTTAATACTTTTATATCTTTATTACCTGTTATATTTTCTTTTAAATATTCTTTACTAGTATTAAATGTATTATCAAAAGTAAAGAAATTATCTTTGTTGGCAAGTTCTAATATTGGCTTTTCCTTAGTTATCATAAGTTCTAATATCATAATATTTTCTTGAACATCTTTTAAAACTTTATCTACGTTATTTAAATGCAGATGTTTTAATTTGTTTTCTCTATTTTTTAAGTAAATATACATATCTTCTATTTGTTTATCACTATTATTTTTTATAAATTTTTCCCAACTTAACATCTTTTTGTATCTTTCTAATTGTAATTTTATACCATCTATTTGATTTACATAAATATGGGCATCCATAATGCTCCAATTAAGATTTCCAACTTCTAATCCTGATACTTTAGCAAACATTGCTTGAAGTATTGCATATTGACTTATATTAAAAGGTAGTCCTAATGGAGTATCGGCACTTCTTTGATGAACAAATGCATGTAACTTTCCGTTCGCAACTTTCCATTCACTACTCCATACACAAGATGGTAAAACAGCTGTTCTTAGATATTCATCTTGCCACATACTAATAACCATTCTTCTATCGTGCGGATTATTTTTTAATTGTTGTAATACATATTGTGGTCTTTTAAATTTATCATTAATCCATCCATAAGCAGTTCCTATAGTATCAGCCCATTCTTTTCCAAAAAATTTAGCACTTTTTATTGTTTTACCTTTTATCAATGATTTAGCAGATATTCCCATTGGATTTCCATCTAAATCTAGTACTTCTACTTCTTTATCAGGATCGTATTCCCCTTTAGGTTCATACGTTCTATAAATACCATCATCATCTATTCTCCACTCATCCCAAATTTTATTTCCACGTTCATGTAACCAACTTACTTTGTTTGATTGTGCTTGATATATCCATAACATTTCTGATAAAGCATTACGAATAGCGATTTTTTTTGATTCCAATATTGGAAATTCTTCTCCAGCATTAAGTTTAAAAGAAACTCCTTCAATACTTAATGTATCTATACCAGTTCTGTTTTCAAAAAGTTCTCCTTCTTTAAGAATTTTCCTTAAAAGTTGGCAATATACTTTATCCCATTTTCTTACTATAGCATTTTCCCTATTTATTCTATATTCTTGTCCATTTATTAGCATTTTTTTACCTCCCTACTATATAAATAAGTATACATTTTTTAACTATTTAATTCAATAATTTTACATTAGTTTTACATATTCAATTGTTTATTTGTATCGATTATGATATACTTTAATCGTAGGTGATTTATGCAAACTTTTTTATTTTATTTTATTGTTTTTATTATTTATTCTTTTTTAGGTTGGCTATCAGAAGTCATATATGGTTTTGCTATTGATAAAAAAATAATTAATAGAGGATTTTTAATTGGCCCTATATGCCCTATATATGGGTTTGGTGCTATTTTTATGATTTTATATTTAGTAAAATATAAGAACGATCCTATTGTAGTATTTATATTAGGAGCCTTTATTTGTACATTACTTGAATATATAACAAGTTACTTAATGGAAAAACTATTTAAAGTTAGATGGTGGGATTATTCAAATTTTAAATTTAATATTAATGGTAGAGTTTGTCTTTACTTCTCATCGATGTTTGGAATCGGAGCAATTTTAACAATATGTTTTATTAATCCAATTATAATTAATATAGTTAACTTAATTCCTAATACTTTGATGATAATAATTAGTATTATTTTATTAGTTCTATTTTTACTAGATATTATAACATCATTTAATATCATTAATAAAGTAAAATTAACTGCTCAAAATGTTTCTAAAGATTATACTGAAGAAATTAATAAAAAAGTTAATGATATACTTCAAAATAAGATATTTCAAACTAGATTATTAAACGCATTTCCAAAATTTAAATTTATTAATCATCAAAAACATAAGAAATAATTATTCCTAGACTTAGTAATAATCCCCCAATTACTAGGTCTTTTATATTTATATTATAAGAAAATATTTTTAATAATAATGTTAATAATGTTGATAAAATAACCCCTAATATAAACGAAAAAGTTTTTTTATTATATTTTTTAAACAAATAATTTATTGTAATACTTGTTATAATTATCCCCATAAATATTCCTATTCCATAAGGTATTAATATATTTAAATTAATTATTATATGTTCTATGTCAGATAAAGAATAAATTATATTATTATACGTTCCTATTACCATAAGAAGTGCTGTTGAACTAACACCTGGAACCACCATTCCAAATGCATCAACTAAACCAGAAAATAAATATAAAATTATAGAATTATTTATGTTATTATTTGAAATATTTATTGTAGTTAATAATGTTACTATAATAAATGTAACTAGTGATATTATATATCCTTTTATTGTTTTATCTACTTTACTAATAATTTTAGGTGTACTTCCAAATATTAATCCCATAAAGAATAACATTGTAATTACATAATAATTATTAAGCAAAAAATATACTATGTTGCTACCTAACATTATTGCTATAATTATTCCTATTCCTATAAAAAATAAAAACTTAATATTTTCTTTTATATTATCAAAGAATCTTGTAATTGCATTTATACCCTTATCATAAACTCCCATACTTATAGCAAGAATTGCTCCAGATACTCCCGGCATCACTTTTGCAAAACCTATTATTAATCCTTTTATTATAAGCACTATATTAGACATAAAAACTATCACCTAATAAAGTATATAAAAAAATAAAGTTATATATGTTTATAACTCTATTCTTTAATATTATTTTCTTCTTTATCTTTATTTGGAGTATTTTCCTCTACTGGTTTATCTCCATCTGTTGGCTTGTCTTCTGTATCATTATTACTTCCTCCAGTATTATCTTCTGTATTACCTGTTCCATCATCTGGTATTTTATCATCTTCACTTGGAAGTAAGTCTTCAAGTGGATCATCTTTTATTTCTTCATCTTTATTATTTTCTTCTTTTGTTTCTTCTTCTACTTTATCATCATTGCTACTTTCATTATTACTATTGTTGTTAGTAACAGGACTTTGTGTAACATAACTACCACTTTGTTCTTCCCCATATGAACTATCTAAAATTTTACCTGCTTCAACTTTATCTATCAATTCTTTGGCATCTAACACACTATCATCATCTGGTATCATAACATATAATTTTTGAGTAGGATAACTATATGTATATTCTGATCCATCAGTACCGCTTATATAATTAGAAGTTACTGTCCATTCATAATTTCCTTCAAGTTGCATTTTTATTAAGTTCATCATTCTTGAAATAGGCATATTAGTAGCAAATTTACCATTTATTGAATCAAGTAAACTACTATATTTACTTATAATTGAAGGACTAACACATTTTCTTATTAATGCTTCAATCATTGCTTGTTGGTTCTTACCTCTTTGAATATCACCAAGTGAAAAGGCTTTTCTTTCTCTAACAAAGGATAATGCTTGTTCACCATTTACATAATTGTAACCTTTTTTATAATTATAACCATCCATTGAAGTAAAACTGTATTCTGAGTATACATTAACTCCTCCAAGTGTATCAACAATATCAATAACACTAGTAAAATTAACTTTAAAATAATAATTTATTTCAATATCAAGAAATTCTTCTATTGTTGATATTGATTTTTCTACTCCATATATTCCTGCATGTGTAAGTTTATCTTTATATCCTGTTGTTCCTGATAACTGTACATATGTATCTCTTGGAATAGATGTTAATAATACTTGATGTGTTTTTGGATTAACTGTTATAACCATATTAACATCACTTCTTGATACAGAAGAAACTTCTCCATAAGTATCAATACCACTTAAATATATATTAAATGGTTCATTAGTAACATCAATATCTTTACTAACATCTTTAACTTCTATTTTTATTTTAAAATTATATATTGATTTTACTAGTGAAGAAAAACCACTTTCTTCATTCAACATTTTTATATAAGATTCTTCTAAAACAATCATTTTAACTTCTTTATCCATTAAAGCATCAACTGTTTCATCTAAATCACTATATAGCACAGAATCTACACTTATTTTTTCTTCTATTTTAGAAAGTATTTCTTTGGATTCATCTAATTTATTATCATAGTATCCTAATTTTTCTCCATCTAACTCTGAAATATCTGAATATCCACTATCTTTTAATACTAATACTGAATAATTATGTGTTTTATAATTAAGATTCATATTCCCTAAAACACTATTTGTTTTTAATATATTAAACGATATAAATGATAAAAATATTGATATAATCAAACTTATTATCATAGTTATAATTCTAACTATTTTTTTACCCTTTTTTATACACCATACTAACGCAAAATCTATAATTCCTAATACTAGTATTACTATAATTAAATATTTAAGAGGCATAAAATTCATTATTGTTATAGTCCCTATTAAAAATATTGATATAAAAAGTAATATTCCAATTACTATATTCCCAATTAAATTTTTCTTTTTATTCTTATTTTTTATTTTTTTCATTACATCACCTGTATATAATATTATATCATGCATTTATAAATATATTTCCCTTCATTATTATAGTTTACATAAAAAAAAATAATATATGTAAGTTATATATTACTTTTTTTACTTAAACTATACAAATAATAAATACTATATAAAATAGAACCGATTAAAGCACAAATCATATCTTTCATAGTATCATTAACTCCAGTAGTTAATACTTTTTGAGTATCAGTTCCAAGTATTTTATCTATAGTAAATTCTGTACATTCCCAAAGAACTGCTACTGATAAAGTTACAAGAATTATATAAATTACATTAAATACTATGTCTTTTTTATCATATCTATTTAACCATTTAAGTATTATTGGAGCCATAAATGCTGTAAATATTCCTGATAATAAATGTGTAAATGAATCATACCAATATATTTTAGAATATCCTCCCATAATACTTCCAAATAGAAATGCTAATACAAGAAATATTAAATAAACAAATTCTACATCATCTTCTATTTTTATTTTAGATTTTTTAAATATAAAATTAAATATTCTAGGTATTAATATTACCGGTATAAAAGATAATAACAATAATATATTATCTACAGTAATTATTGGATTCATTATAAAATATATAAGTTCCGCTATTAACGATAATATTATAATTATGTTATTTATTTTTTTCATAATATCTTCCTTTCAAAAGTCTAAGTGTATTAAATATAGTAATAATAGTAACTCCTACATCTGCAAAAACTGCTTGCCACATACTAGCTATTCCTATTACACTTAATATTAATATTGTTATTTTAGTTAATATTGCAAATGTTACATTTTCTTTAATTATTATGTTTGTCTTTTTAGATATCTTTATAGCAGTTAATAAACTTTTTAAATTATCATTAGTAATAACTATATCTGATGCTTCTATGGCACTATCGTTTCCTACTCCTCCCATAGAAAAACCTATGTCAGATAGTGCAATAACCGGAGAATCATTTATTCCATCTCCTACAAAAGCAACTAATTTATTATTACTTTTCTTTTTAAGTATTTTAGTTAACTCATTATATTTATCATTAGGAAGCATATTATATTTATAATCTTTTATCCCTAATTTAGAACTAATATCTTTAGCCACTTCAAGATTATCTCCCGTAAACATTTTAGTATTAATTCCCATATTATTTAACTTAGTTATAACTTCTGGAGCTTCGCTTTTTAAAGTATCTTCAATAACTATACTTCCAATAATATTTTCATCTACACTTATATATATTACAGTATTATCTTCTTTTTCTTTACTATTTACATGTTTAGCATTACCAATTTTTATTGTTTGTTTATCTAACTTATATTCAATTCCTAAACCAGATACTTCCTTATAATCTTTTATCTTACAATCACTAACATCTATATTTATTTCTTTTACTAAAGATACAGCAATTGGATGATTAGAATAAGTTTCCCCTATTTTAAATAATCTTAATATATCTTCTTCTTTGTATTTATTATCTAATATATTTATTTTGGATATATGAAATATTCCTTTTGTTAAAGTCCCTGTCTTATCAAAAACAATTGTATCTATATCTTTAATTCCATCTAAATAATTACTTCCTTTAATTAAAATTCCTTTAGAAGATGCAAATCCAAGGGAAGAAAAATAACTAAGTGGCACTGATATTGCAATAGCACATGGACAAGATATTACTAAAAATGTAAGTGCTTTATAAATACTATCACTATATGTATAATTTGTTATTACTGGTAAAAATATACCTACTAATACTGCTAATACTAATACAATAGCAGTATAATATTTAGCATATTTAGTAACAAAAGTTTCTGTTTTAGCTTTATTTTCACTAGCATTTTCTACTAAATTTAATATTTTATTTACAGTAGAATCACTATATGGAGTATCAACCTTTACTTTTATTATATCTCCTTTGTTAATACTTCCCGATAATACTTTATCTCCAATAGTTAAAGATACTAATTTAGATTCCCCAGTTAAAGATGAATTATCAATATAAGTTATACCATTTGTTATGATACCATCTAATGGAACTCTTTCACCTTTTTTTATTATTATTGTATCTCCTACTTTTACACTTTCTGATAACACTTTCTTATAAGTATTATTTACTTTTAAATTAGCATAATCTTCTTTTATCTTAGCTAGAGCAGAAACATTCTTTCTCGTTTTATTTATAGCCTTAGACTCTAATATTTTACCAAACTCATATAATGTTATAACCATTAGTCCTTCAAATTTTTCATTTATTAAAAATGCTCCGATTGAAGAAATCACTATTAAAAAGTTTTCATCTATTTGGTGACTCTTTACTATAAGTTTAAAAGCTAGTGTTGCACTTCTTTTTAAAAGTAGAATAAATCCTATTATAATTAATATATAATTTATATAATATGGCATTTCTATAAATATTCCAATAGTTGCTAAAATAAACCCTAATACTAAATTTAAATAATCATAGAAATAATTTTCTTCTTTAGTTTCTTTATCATAAATATATGTATCTGGTTCTATTTCTTTTATTTTTTTATTTACATAGTTAATAGAATTTTCAATATTTGTAACATAACTAATATTTAATGTACTATAGTTGATACTTGCATTACTTATATTAGCATCTTTATTTAAATAATCTTCTATTTTTTTAGCACAATTAACACAATCAATATTTTTTATTTTATAATTACATTTCATATTATAACCTCCCTATTAACTTTTTCATAATAAATGTTATTATATATTTATATTTATGTCAATAGATATTTTATATTAAAATCATAATAAAAAGACACTACATTAAGTAATGTCTATACGTTTAAAGGATACTTACTAGTAAGATCTAATACTTCTTTTTGTAAATCATTAAGTATTTCTTCATTATCTTTATTTTTTAATGCTTTAGATATTATCTTTCCTATTTGTTTAAAATCAACTTCAGTTAATCCTCTTGTTGTCATCGCAGGACTTCCAAGTCTAATTCCACTTGTTTTAAATGGACTTTCTGTATCATATGGAATTGTATTTTTATTAACAGTTATATTAATTTTATCTAATATAGTTTCTGCTTCTTTACCAGTTATTCCAATACTTCCTTTTACATCTACTAAAATTAAATGATTATCAGTACCTCCGGATACTATTCTAAATCCTTCTTCTTTTAAGGTATCACTTAATGATTTAATATTTTTTAATACTTGAGTTTGATATTCTTTAAAACTTGGTTGTAATGCTTCATAAAAGCATTGTGCTTTTGCCCCGATTACATGCATAAGTGGTCCACCTTGAATACCAGGAAATATTATCTTATTTATCTTTTTAATTATTTCTTCATTATTTGTAAGAATAATCCCCCCTCTTGGTCCTCTTAATGTTTTATGTGTAGTAGATGTTACTACATCAGCATAAGGAATTGGACTAGGATGAAGACCTGCTGCAACAAGTCCGGCAATATGAGCCATATCAACCATTAGATATGCTCCTACTTCATCTGCTATTTCTCTAAACTTTTTAAAATCAATTATTCTAGAATATGCACTTGCACCTGCTATTATCATTTTTGGTTTTTCTTTTAGTGCAATATTTCTAAGTTCATCATAATCAATTGTTTCTGTTTCTTTATTCAAATTATAAGATATTATTTGATAATCAAGTCCACTAAAATTAATTGGATGTCCATGAGTTAAGTGACCTCCTTGATCAAGATTCATTCCCATTACTTTATCTCCAATATTAAGTAGTGCTTTATATACAGCCATATTAGCAGAACTTCCTGAATGTGGTTGAACATTTGCATACTTTGCATCAAATAACTTACATACATATTCAATAGCTTTCTTTTCAAATATATCTATATATTGGCATCCGCCATAATATCTTTTATCTGGATATCCTTCTGCATACTTATTAGTTAATATACTTCCTTGTAATTCTAATACTGCACGAGAAACATAATTTTCTGATGCAATTAGTTCTATATTATTTTGTTGCCTTTTTTCTTCTAATTCTAACGCTTCTCTTAATTCTTTATCCATATTATCACCGTCCATATAAACTATACAATATTATTAGAACAAAAGTCAAAATAAATTTTGACTAACTTGCCTCACGGTAAGTTTTTTTCTACTTCATAGGAATTTATATTCCTCCATAGACCAATTTTGGATAGTCACTACCCTACTTATATTAATTATTGTCAAAATTTATGGTGTCATTAGTTCCTTGTTTATAGTTTTCATATATGTAGTTAATCCTTCCCACATTATATTTATCGCTGCATTAACATCTCTATCGTGTACTCTTCCACATTGAGGACATTCCCAACTTCTAACATTTAAATTCTTAACTTCCTTATTTTGATAATTACACACACTACATATTTGGCTGCTTGGATAATATCTATCTATTTCTATTACTTTCTTATTATTCCAAATTGCCTTATATTTTAGGACTCGAATTATCTCTCCGATAGGATTTTCGTTTAAGCATTTAGCTATGGTATGCGTTTGTTTCATTTGTTGTACATTTAGAGTTTCTACAGCAATTATATCATTTTCTTTTATTATTTTATTTGTAATTGTGTAAATTAAAAACTTACGGGCATTTTTTATTTTCATAAATAATTTTTGTATTTTTAGTTTCATCTTATATCTGTTTTTACTTCCTAATTTGCATCTTGATAATCCTTTTTGGAGACCTGCTAATCTTTTTTCATTGATTTTAATTGTGTTTTTTACTTTTTCATTATGTGATGTTATTAAGAAATTTTTTATTCCTAAATCTATTCCTACAATATTGTTAGGAATAAATTTAGGTAAGGTTATATCTTCTTCTACTAATACACTTACATAATATTTATCTGCTTCTTTGCTAATAACAGCGCTTTTTATTAAGCCATTGAAATCAAATTTATTTCTATATCCCCTTATTGGTACTTCTTTTAATTTAGGTAATTTTATTACTTTTTTATTTAAATCTAAGTTAATACTATTATAACTTTTACCTTTATATGAGCTTTTTATATTATTTGTTTTATAACTGTTGTTGAAATCCTTCTTTTTAAATTTAGGATAACCTCCTAAACATTTATAATATCTTTTATAAGCATCTTCTAAGTTAAATACACTATTTCTAAGAGCACAACTATCTACTTCTTTTAGAAACGTGTTTTCCTCTAAAAGTTTTGGAATAGACTTTATTCCATTATATGCATTACTAATCTTTTTATTTAAAAAATAGTTATATACAAAGCGAGTGCTACCAATTGTCTTATTTATTATTTTTTCTTGCTCTTTGGTTGGATACATTCTAAATTTATAGCCACGGTATATTTTCATGTTACAACCACCACCTGTAATTGCATTATAAAATATAAACATCTGTTTGTCAATAATTTTAGTAAACAAATAATACAAAAGTCGAACTTTCCTTATAAATAAGAAAAGCAATAAAATTATTTGCTTTCTAAATATTCTTCTAAAGTTAAATCATTATTATAAATATATGGAGCAATATCTCCAATATATCTTAAATGCCATGGTTCATACATATATCCTGTTATTTCTTCTTTTTCTTTAGGATATCTTAATATAAAACCATATTTATGACAATTAGAATGTAACCATTTAGTTTCAGGAAATTCTTCTATATCGTGTTCAATATAACTTTTACCATCTTTGTATACACACACATCTATTGCAAGACCTGTTTGATGTTCTGAATATCCTGGTTTTGCTACACTTCTAAGTGCATAATTAAATCCTTTCTCTTTTACAAGGGAATTATATATTTTTTCTTGATAATCATAAGAACGATATCCACTTTCTATATCAAAGTTATAAGTAAATACTTTTGCATCATTTTGTAATTTTCTAAAAGCATTTAATACTTCTTCATTAATAAGTATTCCTTCTTTATATTCACTTTTAGTATCTACTAATTCTTCTGGTATAAAGTCTTTTGATAAGCCATTAGTTTTATTAACTAATAATCTATAATTCACTTTTATCACCACTATATTATATGTTTAAATATTATTTATGATACGACTACTTTACTAATACTCTTATGATTTTTCATAAGTTTCTTTACACCATAAGGATGTGGAAATGCTACAGTTATAATAGACTTATCAACAGATATTATTACACCTTGACCATATTCAGTATGACTAATTAAATCTCCTGTTTGATAATCAACATCATTCTTATTAAACATTTCTTCTTTAACAAAATTATTAACTTTCTTAAAGACACTCTTACGATTATTTTCTACTTCTAAGTATTTGGGATCAATCTCATCCATAAATCTACTAGGTAAATTAGTTTGAGTATTTCCAAATAACATTCTTCTTTTAGCATTAAGTAACCATAAATCTTTTTTGGCTCTTGTTATTGCAACATAGCATAATCTTCTTTCTTCTTCAATAGCAGATCTACTTCCATCATTAATAGCATTATAATGTGGGAATATTCCTTCTTCCATGCCTGTTACAAACACATAATCAAATTCTAATCCTTTTACAGCATGAACAGTCATTAAACTTACTTTATTTTTAGATTCTTGATGTTCAGACATATCACTAACTAAAGATATTTCATTTAAAAAATCACTTAAAGAAATTACCCCAAATTCTTCTTCATAGTTTTTAGTAATAGATTTAAATTCTTCTAAGTTTTCAAGTCTTATTTCACTTTCTAGTGTTTTTTCATTTACAAGTTCTTGTTTCATACCACTTTCATTTAATACTAAATCAACCATCTCTGTTAAAGATAGATTTTCACATTCTTCTTTCATTTTTAATATTAAATTCTTAAAAGATAATTCTTTCCCATCACTAATAGCATCAAATAATGATATACCTAATTTGCTAGATTTAGCATCTAAATTCTCCATTGTTTTAGTACCAATTCCTCTTTTAGGTACATTTATTACTCTAGCTAAACTAATATCATCATTAGGATTATTAATAAGTCTCAAATAACATAATAAGTCTTTAATTTCTTTACGATTATAGAAATAGAAACTACCTATTACCCTATATGGAATATTATTCTTAAGCATTTCTTCTTCAATTAATCTTGATTGAGCATTAGTTCTATATAGTATTGCTATATCTTCATAATTAACACCATTATTATTTAATTCTTTTATTTTAGATGATATATAACTACCTTCTTCTTTATCACAATCCGCTTGGATATATTTTATTTTATTTCCATCTGGATTATTACTCCATAAATTCTTATCTTTTCTTTCTTTATTATTTTTGATAACACTATTGGCAGCATTTAAAATCATCTTAGTAGAACGATAATTTTCTTCTAATAATATTGTTTTACAATTTGGATAATCTTTTTCAAAGTTTAATATATTTTTAAAATTAGCCCCTCTAAAAGCATATATTGCTTGGTCGTTATCTCCTACTACAAATATATTTTTATATTTATTAGCTAACTTTTTTGTAAATTTATATTGTGCTTCATTAGTATCCTGATACTCATCTATTAATATATATTTATATAATTCTTGATATCTATCTAATACTTCACTATTATTTAATAATTGAATTGGAAGAACAAGTAAATCATCAAAATCAACAGAATTGTTAGTTTTTAATATCGAATTATATTTTTCAAATATTCTTACTATATCTTTATCAAACTCTACATGAGAAAATTCACTCACACTCATAAGTTCATTTTTAGCAGAACTTATTTTATTCCTTATTGCTTTTGCATTATAAAACTGTGGGTTTAAATTCATTTCTTTAATTATCTTTTTTACTACAGTTAATGTATCATCACTATCTAATATAGTAAAGTTTTTATCATATCCTAAAATATTATAATTTTCTTTTATCATTTTAAGACCTAATGAATGGAATGTTGAAATTTGAATGTAATTAGCAGAACTTCCAATTAAGTTAACTACTCTATCTTTCATTTCTTTAGCAGCTTTATTAGTAAAAGTTATTGCTAATATATTTCTAGGATTTACACCATTTTCTATTAAATATGCAATTCTACTAGTTAATACTTTAGTTTTTCCGGAACCTGCTCCTGCTAAAACAAGCATTGGTCCATCTATATGTGTAACTGCTTCTTTTTGTTGTTTATTTAAGTTATCTAAATTCATACTACACCAACTTTCTTAAAAATTATATCATAAACATAAATTAATAACTAGTAGTTTGTCAAATATTTTACTTGACATTTAATGTGTAAAATTAATAAATTACTATATTTTATAAGGAATTATTATATTATAATTATATTAAATACAAGGAGTGATGAAAATGAAATTAGATGGTAAAGTTGCTGTTATTACTGGAGGAGCTAGTGGCATTGGTCTTGCTACTGCTAAATTATTTTTAAAAGAAGGCGCTAAGGTTGTCATTGCAGACATCGATGAAAATGTAAAAGAAGTGGCAGCCCAACTTGGAGATATCGATAGAATTGTTGGACTAAATACTGATATATCAAAAGATGAAGAAGTAGAACTTTTATTTAAAAGAGCAATTAACAACTTTGGACATGTAGATATTGTTGTATCTTGTGCAGGAATTCGTTCTAAATTAATGTGCCATGAAGAAACTATGGAAGAATGGAACAATGTTATTAGCGTTAATTTAACAGGAGTATTTTTAACTAATAAATATGCAATTATTGAAATGTTAAGACAAAATACTGGAGGTTCAATTATTAATATATCATCAGTCCTAGGAGTTGTTGGTAAACCTACTTCATTTGCTTATTGTGCTTCAAAAGGAGCTGTTATTAATATGACTAAATCTATTGCTTTATCTTACATAAAAGATAATATTAGAGTTAATGTAGTAGCACCTGGATATGTTGATACACCACTAATTGATGAATACACTGAAGAAATGAAAGAAGAAAGAATTAGTAAACATCCAATTGGAAGACTAGCAGATCCAATAGAAATAGCAAAAACAATATTATTTTTAGCAAGTGATGATTCTTCATTTATAACTGGAGAAACAGTCATGGTTGATGGAGGATATACTATTCAATAACTAATATTTATTGTTAGTTTTTTTAGTTATATACCCATACACTATTTCCCTATGAACATAACTTATATTGGAGGGAAATAAAATGAGTGATTTTAATGACTACTACGATTACTTAATTAATAATAATGATTTGTATAAAGAAAATATTAATTTTGATAATATGACTTTTGCTAATACTTTTATGGATAATAATCCTAAATTATATGAACCATATGAAGGCTTTATAAAAGGAAACTTGTTTGAAAATTTATATAGAGGATATAAAAATTATAAACCAATGGAATTAAAACCTACTAGTGAAAAAAGTGCATTAATGATGCAAATACAACAATATAAATTTGCTTTAAATGATTTAACTTTATATTTAGATGTAAATCCTAATGATACAGAATGTATTAAACTATATAATAATTATCTTGTAACATTAAAGAAATTAACTAATCATTATGAAAATATGTATGGACCAATTAGTTTAGATAATAATTTAATTAAAACATCTAACTTTAACTGGATTAATTGTCCATGGCCATGGGAGGTAATGAGATAATGTGGAAATATGAAAAAATGTTACAATACCCAATTAATATAAAAAATAAAGATTTAAGA
Source organism: uncultured Bacilli bacterium (assembly GCA_944368815.1). GTDB lineage: Bacteria > Bacillota_I > Bacilli_A > RF39 > UBA660 > CALVVX01. The sequence goes on along the minus strand of CALVXD010000021.1, from coordinate 606 downwards.
ATGGCTAAATATTTAATTACACAGTATGGTGGACCTAATGGAGAACTTGGTGCAGCATGGAGATATTTAAGTCAAAGATACACTATGCCTGATGAAAGAGGTAAAGCTCTTCTTACTGATATCGGAACCGAAGAACTTTCTCACGTAGAAATGATTTCTACAATGGTATATCAACTTATGAAAGGTGCCACACTTAAAGAATTAAGAGAAGCTGGACTTGACTCAATGTATGCTGAACATGGGTATGGAATATATCCAACTGATTCTAACGGTATCCCATTTACTGCAGCGTATTTTGCTTCTACCGGGGACCCACTTGCTGATTTATCAGAAGATATGGCTGCTGAACAAAAAGCAAGGGCTATTTATGAAAACTTGATAAATTTAACTGATGATGAAGATGTAATTGGTCCCCTACTTTATTTAAGACAAAGAGAAATAGTTCACTTTGCTAGATTTAAAGAATTATATGACTATTACAAAAATAAATTAAAATAATACCTATAAAAGGTATTTTTTTTATAAAAAAATAGGGCTCTATCCTAAAATAGACCCCTTACAAAAATGATTTAACATTTTTTCCTTGCATAGATAATATATCATAAA
>CALVXD010000020.1 GCA_944368815.1 uncultured Bacilli bacterium | reverse complement strand
ATTCTTTTCTATTGCAGTCTATCTTTTTAATCATTTTCAGTTAACACTCCTTTCAAACACTTAATAAACTCTTTTATAACAAAATTATTATTCTTATTTTGCATAGCAACATTAACTGAATATATATCAGCAGTTGTTTTTGATGAAATAATGCATAAATTACCTTTTTCTATTTCATCTCTCACTATTTCCTCATTAATATAGCCAATACCAATTCCTGCTTTTAATAGCTCCTTTGATACTGGAGCAGAATTGCTAATCGCTTTTACTACAAATTTAATATTTTTATCTTCAATTCCTAATTCTTTACCTAAATTAGTTCTACTATCAGGAACTATTATAGGTATAATTGTCTCGTTTGAATTTTTTTCATTCAATATTTTTTTATATTTTGGTATTCCTACGCATACTATATTATTGTTTTTTATTTTCTTTATATCTATGCCAGATAAATTTATATTTTTTGAGGAATTAAAAATTACAACATCCAATTTTATTGCCTGTAAATCTTTAAACATAATATCTTCATTTTTACATCTTATTACTACTTTTACATTAGGAAATTTAGTTTGAAATTTTTTTAATGATTCCGAAAAAGATAAAAGTGGTAAATTAAGTGAAACACCTACATTTATTTGAGTTATCTCTTTTTTATTTAACTCTTGTATAATATTAATGCCTGATGAAATATTATCATTAGCTGTACTTACATATTCATATAAAATTGCACCTGCTTTAGTTAAACGAACACCAAAATTTCCTCTTTCAAAAAGTTTAGTATTTAATAAATCTTCAAGTTTACTAATACTATATGAAACCGCAGGTTGTTTTACTCTTAATATTTGTGAGGCTTTAGAAAATGAATCCGCTTCGGCACAAACTTTAAATATAAACAACAACCCATAATCCAAATTAGAAAAATTCATAAGAAACCACCACCATTAGGTTTATTATAACATAAATATCTTTTATTTAACATTTGATATAACTACGAATAGCATTTTTTATCATATCTATTTGACACGAAAATCCATTAGTAGTATCAATATTAAAGGCTTTACCATTTACTATTGAATTGATAGACTTAACAAGCTCTGATTGCTTATATTTCTTATCAACAAAAACTATTGTTTCAATACCTAAAGCACTTGCCCAACCCAACTCAACAGAAACTCCCATAGAATCTTCAGGAAACGCAATCAATAAGTCTGTATTTTGAATTTCATTAAAATCTGCTGTTGTGCAATCAGATCCATACATTTTCTTTTTACCATATTCTTCTCGATCTAATGCTAAAAATGTTATTGAACTAATACCTTGACAGAATTCGTAAATGTCTTTGATAAAAAGTTCAAAATCTTTACATATACCATCAGCAGTTAAATATTTTGATATTGGACAAGCTATAAAAATTTTTTTATATTTCATTTGTTTCTCCTTCAATTAAATTTATTAATATTTTTCTAATATCTTCTACACCATTTCCCTCTATTTTGAAATCACTTTTTTCTTTCTTCTTATAATCTTGCTTCAATATAAGGTTAAATTGCTCTATAAATTTATTTTCAAAATTGGAATTAACTAATTCAGTTATAAACTCATATATTTTATCTACAACATAAGTTTCTCCTTTGGGTAAAATACTTTGTAAATAATCTAAATTAAGTTTTTGCGTATCCCAATTAATTGTTTTATATTCATCTAATATTTTTTTAGCATATTCTATGTTGTAAAATTGGCTTAAATTCTGTGGTGGTAAAATAATAGTTGGTTTATGCAATGATTCAGTTTCATATATTGTAGTTAATCCTGGCGATGTTAAAAATAATTTTGCATTATTTATTGATGAAATAAAATCTTTTTGTTGTAATGTTTCTACTTTAATATTTCTACTATCCATGTTTTCATTCTTTAATTCTTTTAATATGCTTATTTTAGCATTAGTGCCACAGGTAATAATTATTTTTTCAGATTTAAAAATCTTTAAAAGTGGTATGATTACTGTCTTGATATAAGACTCTCCGTTTCCTATTGGAGAATGTAATCCCCCAACATTGATATGAATATAATCTTCTTCATATGGTCTATATTTTTTTTCAAGTTTACTTTGAATTGGATTAATCCATTTTAAATTTTTTACTTGAGCTAATACTTTTTTAGAAGCATCTGTTAAATTACAACACTTTTGCGCACAATATACGGTTGCATCTAGTGGTAATAATCCTTTATCAATATCAGCTTGAGTCCACATAAATGGTAAACTATCAACAAATATAACTTTTACATTCAAATTCATTAAAATAGTAGCCAACTCAACATCTAAAACAACAATAGCATAGTCTATATTATATTTTTCTACAAAATTAGAAATTTTCTCTTTATCTTTAGAAAATAGCGTATCTTTAAATGTTCCATTGTTAAATATATTCAAATCAAATTCATTTCCACAAGCAAAAAAGTTATATTCATCAGATAAGGTTGTAACGATAGAAGAAACCTTACCAACTGGTCCTAATCCAAAATTATTTGTTCCAATAATTATATTTCTCTTCATTTGAATAACCTCCCATCAATATTCCTAGAGATTTCAATTAATTCATCTAACTCTTTTTTTGTTTTTCCAAAATGAATATATGGATAAATTATTTGTTCTGCATTAAAATTGCAAAAATAATTATCTATTGACTGCATAACTGATCCTTCAAAATCAAAATATTTAAGTCCTTTTTCTTTAAATGCCCATTTAGAAATAGAATATATTATATAAGGACCACTACCTCGTGGTACTTTATCTACTTGCCAAGCATGTAAGCCATATACCCATTCATTATCAAAAGTAACCATGTTTCCAATGATAGGTTTTCCTTCATAATAACCAGTAAAAATTATAGCTTTGTGATGTTTCAATAAATTCAAAGCATTTTTTTTACGACATTCTTGTTCTTCTTTAGTTCCATGAATTGCTATATCGAAATCAAACTTTGATGGATCATAATCTATCGTAATTTCTAATTTTTTAGATGCACTTTTTATATTATTTCTTAATTTACTATCTAACTCATCCAAATTCATAACATTTTTTAAAATATGAGTATGCCGACTTTCCATAAATGCTCCTAGTCCTTGTATTGATGATATTTCTGTAAATGATGGGTGTAATGGCATATACATATAATCATAATTAGAAAAAATATAATTAAATATTAAATATATTGCTTCTTTTCTTTTCTTATTAGGACACTTTTTTACAAAAAAAGGAGATAAATAAGCAAAATATCTATATTTACGTTCTGCCCATTTTTTACCATCTTTATAATAAAATGGTACAACATAATAAGCTAATGGTTCATTATCTAACAATATTTTGATTATTTCTTTATTTTCATAAATTCTAATTGAAATAGGATCAATCCAAACAGGTATATCACTTATATTTCTTAAATCTTCTTCATATTCTTCTGAAGAAATAATTTTTAAATCTAATCCATTAAATTGCATTATTATCACTACCAGACTTTATTTCATTTAAGAAATCTATTATTTTATTACAATCTTCTTTATTTAATATAGGTGGAATTGATATTACTGCTAATCTATCAACTAATTCTTTTGATTTACTACATGAATTATTTTTTAAATCAACATCTGTTAATTTATTTCTTTTAAATAATTCATTTTCAAAATATAAACCATTCCACATTCTTCTTACCTCAATATTCTGTTTATCTCCTATTTCTTTAACGTTATTAAATTCTTCTTTAGAATTCAATAATAATAAAATATTCATTCCTGTATCCCCATTTGGATCAACACTATTTATTAAATTATTTAGTTTAACTTTACTTAATATATAATTACGAGATTTTTGTTGCTTTAAAATAATATTATCTACTTTTTTTAACTGTTCACACAATATTGCAGCCATAATATTATTCGTTCTATAATTTTGTCCAAATAAAACATCATTACCATTCCAATTTGGAAATAAATTACGTTCTGCTCCCATATCCGTATAATTTCTCATTTTTTGATATATTGTCTTATTATTAGTTACAACAGCTCCACCTTCACCACAAGAAACTTGTTTAAATTGTTGAAAACTATATACTCCTACATCTCCAATAGTTCCAGCATATTCATCCTTAATTTTTGCTCCAAATGCTTGACAACTATCTTCTATTAATTTCACATTATATTTTTCTAAAAGGCATTTCACTTTAGACAAATCGAAGCAACGACCTTGTAATTGAACAACAATTACTGCTTTACATCCTTTTTTTAATTCTTCTTGTAAATCTTGTAAGTCGAAACCATTTTGCAAATCAATATTTAATGGAACTGGTATCGCTTCTAAACATTTAACTGCTAATGCAGTCGCTAAAAATGTATATGAACTAACTAACACTCTATCTCCAGCTTTAACATCACATCCTATCAAAGCAGTTATTAAACCTGATGTACCGTTAGTAACCCCTAACGCATACTTACAATTTACTTTTTTCTTTAGCATTTCTTCAAACTTATCTGTTGTAGAAACTTTATCACTTGCATATCTAAATATTTTTTCATTTTTTAAAACATTTAATACAGCATTTTCTTCTTTATTATCAAAATATAAACTACCATATTCATTTGGATTTATATAACTCATATTATCTACTCCTTACTAATTTTTTTACTTTTTCTACATCATTTTGTTTTGTTCTAATTAAAGCATAGATTGGCTTTTCTCCAAATTCAATAATTTTAGGACTATAACTTTTTACCATATCCAGTTCCCATACCTCTTTTTCATTTTGCCATTGAAATAATATCCCATTATCTTGCATTATTCTTTCAAACTCATTTACATAATTAGGATTAGTTATTATTACTGGAAATTTATGCCAAGAGGATAATTGTGAATTTTTATCTTTATAAATAATATATTTTTCATCATTATCAAAATACTCTTTTAATAGCCCAGCAATTGTTCTCTGTTTATCTACTGTATTGTTAGCATTTATTACTAATTGTTCTGTATTAACATTATCACAGTCATACAAAACATAAGGTAGTAAAAATCTCGAACTATTCCTACTCTCCTTATCATGAAAATCAAAATACTGTCTAATGTCTTTATTAGAAAAAATAGCACCTGCTTGACCATACGATAATGCTTTAGATAATCCAAAAGACGTAACAACATAATCACTATATTTTCCTATTCCTAATTCATTTTCTTGTATATTCCATGCTTGAGCAATATCTTCTATAATTATAAGTTCAGGGAATTCTTCTTTTATTGCTTTAATATCTTGTACAATACCATATTGATGTGTAGCTATAAAACATTTTATTTCATTTTCATTAAGTACTTTTCTAATCTCATCTACTGAAATATTATAAAAATCTTTTGGTATGACAAAAATCGGATTTGCTCCAACATTCATTATCGCCTCAAACAAAGAATAACAGCAATAACCATTTATTAATACATTATCTCCAGACTTTATATTTGCAACTTTTAATGCAGAAAGTAATGCTATTGTACCTGAATTAACAATTATTCCGTTTTTAATATCTAAATGTTCTGCTAAAACACTTGCCTTTTCTTCGTTTCTTGTCATTTTATCTTTTTAACACCTTTCCATCTCTACGTAATGTTTTAATTAATGAGCAAGAACTCTTACATAAATTATTATTCTTCCCATAACCTATTTGATTTCCAAAATCATCATGATCTTCATGAAAATCACTCCCTAAAGTCCATTCTAAATTAAATTTATTACACATCATTTCTTGTAAAAGCATTCCATTTGAAGTATCACCCGAATGATATTTTTCTAAACCAATAAGTCCATTTTCTTTTAACAGTTTGAGTAAAGCAATTTCCTCTTTTACATTCAATCTATATTGATAAGGGTGTGCTAATATAGGATACCCATTAGCATTTCTTATTATTTGTAAAGCCTCTAATGCATCAAACTCATAATTTGGGTAAATTGGACGATTAATATCTAAATATTGCTTAATAGCATTTAATTGGTCATTCGACAGTTCTTTACTATTTAAATATACTTCTATTAATCGTGATAATCTTATGTACTTATCACATTGAACATTTTTCAATAAATCATGGTTTAAATACGGAAACTCATGTATTAATTTGACTAAATACTCTTTATTTACATAAGTTCTCAAATTTCTTTTTTTTAACAATTTGTTTTGTAATTCTTCGTTTTCTTCATCATAACCATATCCTAAAATATGTAATCTGATAATTCTTTCATTTAGTTTTATAAATGAAGATAATTCAACTCCATTAATATATTCAATTCCTTTTATATCAGAGTTATTTTTCAATTCTAATGATGATCTTATGTCATCATGATCTGTTATTGATATTAATCCGACACCATTTGTTCTACTCAATTCAACTAATTTCTTTATATCAAACTGTCCATCAGAAAATTGAGAATGAATATGTAAATCTATTAAGCTAGGCATTGTACCACCTCATTTTTAATTATAATCTTAATAGATAATTTAATAAATATCCTAAATCTTTATATACTATAAATAACATTTATATTAAGAAAAAAGTTTTTTAATATTCAGCAGAGAATAATCCTATAGTTCACCTTCAAACAAAAAAGAGCCAACATTTTGACTCACATATACAATCTATAATAATACTTTAAAATATAAGGCTTTAAAGTAGTTATATTATTATTTCTTCTCTTATAACTTGCGACTGCTTTTTGGTTACTACAACATCATTTCCGGATGCAATTGATATTCCTTTTACTAATTCTTCTACAGTCATTTGTTCTCCAGTTTCTAAAAATATTTGACTACCTCCCATAGATGATGCATTAGCAGATGCCGTAACTTTCTCATCCCATTTTAAATTACCTTTTTCTATTTGTTCCATAATTAATAATAACCCCATCATTTTTGTCATTGAAGCTGGTGCTAATTTTTCATGTTCATTTTTATTATATATAACAGTTCCTGTAGAAGCTTCAATAATAATTGCACTAGTAGCATTAGGTGCTAAATCTACTGTTTCTGCCTTTATAGTTATAGGTACAAACATAAAAATAATACTTAATAATAAAAACTTCTTCATAAATCACCTTCCACTTAAAAATATGTAGAAATTTAGTGTTTATGAAGAATTAAAATTAATTTGTTTGATAAAAGTTGCCTTCATCATCAATTGTTGTATTAATAGACCAACTTCTAAGTTTATTTAACACTCTTTGTTTATCTTCCCCATTTAATAAAGATGTTTTCTCTTCGTGTTGATAACATGGAGTAAAGGAATAAGTAAAGTTACCTTGATTATCTATCTTAACATTTAATATACCTGTATCTTTGGATTCTCTATTGAAGATAAAGTCTCCAATATTATAAATAATTGGTTTATTATTATAGAATTCTATTCCTTGTAATGTATGCGCGTGAGTTCCAATTAAGATATCAGCTCCAGCATCAATATACTCTTTTCCTGTATCAATTTGGACTTGTTCTAATTCATGAGAGTCTTCCTTGCCCCAATGGATAAGTGCAATAACAAAGTCACTATTTTCTTTAGCAGTTTTTATTGCTTCTTTAAATCTAGTTGGATCATATGCTCTTAAAACTCCTCCAGTAGTATCCGTTGCTTCTGGAGTTAAAATGAATTTTTCTGCTCTTGTTGCATTTACAAAAGCAATTTTATATCCATTTGCAATAAAATAATATGGGCGAGACGCTTCTTCTATGTTTCTGCCTGCGCCAACATAAGGAATATTATTATTAGTTAAAGTATCTAAAGTATCTAAAAAGGCATCTTTTCCAAAATCATATACGTGATTATTAGCAAGAGTTACTAAGTCTACACCCATTTCATTATATATACCTACTCGATTAGTATTTGCTCTAAAAGTATAATATTTATTAGGCATCGGTTCTCCTCTATCACTTATAGTAAACTCATTATTAGCAACCATTATATCAGCAGTATTCATAATATTTACAACTTCTTCTGAAAGAATTCCATAAATACCTTCTCCTCTTTCATCATATTTAGGAATTATTTCAAAATTATCTGCTAAAGACACATCACCAACAAAACTAAGATTAACTTCTTTTCCTTTAGTATCAATTATTTTAACATTATTCATATTATCATAGTTATTATTATATAAATCTAGTAAAACTGTTAAGGACGAGCCTGTTAATTCGTGCCATACATTTAAATTATATGAATTATTATCTAATACTGTTTGCAAACTATTGATGGCATCTATTCCATATTCGCTATATATCCATTTTAAAAAGTCTAAATCAATATTCTCGTTTTGCATATCATAATTAACAACCATACCCGTTAATTGTTCATCAGTTATTTGTGGTTTTTCTAACACTTCATTAGTACTATTATTAGAGCATCCACTTAAAATAAATAAACTTATAAATACTAAAACTATTTTTTTCATAAATACCTCACTACTTATAGTATATCATAGAATATATTTTTTTTAAAATTTTTTAGGTAAATATAATGTCAAAAAAGTCTAATTTGAGTACACTATATTAGATAAACAAAGGAGGTTTGAAAACTATGTATTATTACGGAGGCTACAGTGGCTATGGTAATTCATGCGGATGCGGATGTGGTGGTTATCCATCATATGGCTACGGTGGTGGTTATGGATATAACGGTGCAATAATCCTAGTTTTATTTATATTATTAGTAATCATAATTGGAACTAGAGTTGTTGCATAACCTAGAAGAAAAGTGAAAAACTTTTCTTTTTCTTTATTTTGTGGTATTATATATTAAGCGAAAGAAGTGATCTTATGTTAAAAACAAGTGATATATTAGATGAAAAAGATAAAAGAGTTAGAGCAAAAAATGTTGATGTTACTTTTCCAATGACTAAAGAAGATAAAAAACTTATATACGACATGTTAGAACATCTTCGTTTAAGTCAAATTGAAAAGTACGCTACTAAATATGATTTAAGACCAGGTATGGGACTTGCTGCACCACAACTTGGAGTTAATAAAAATTTCTTTGTTGTATGTTATGAAGAAAGCGAAGGAGTTTTTCATGATTATGTAGTAGTTAATCCTAAAATTATATCTCATTCTGAAGAACTTATATATTCTTCTTGTGGTGAAGGATGTTTGAGCGTTAATCGTGAAGTTGAAGGAATAGTACCAAGATTTGCAAGAGTTACAGTTACAGGATTTGATACTGAAGGTAAACCTGTTAAATATCGTGTAAGAGAAGAATTAGCAATTGCTTTTCAACACGAAATAGATCACTTACATGGAATACTTTTTGTAGATTATATAGATCCTAAAGACCCATTTAAAAATATTGAAAACATGCGTGAAATATAAAAAAATCTCAAAATAAATTTGAGACTTTTTTAATATATTATTCTAGTTAAAGATCCAATGATTTTTCCAAATACAAAAATAGATTTTATTATTATATCAATTAAGGGTATAGAAATTATTAATAGTAAGTATTTACTTATTACTAATAATTTCTTTTTATCTATACTTATATTTGACATATATTTCCTGTGATAATTCTCCTAATAGAACTTCCAAAAGATCTTCCTAGTTCATATATTGTAGAAGCAATTTTGCTAATGGAATTAAGAAGGGATGATGATAATTCGCCACCAGTTACATTTATTAAATCAATATCATCTAATTTTTTCATTTATTCTGCCTCCTTTTCTACTGTACATTTAATTGGATTAGTATACCCCTCAATTAAACCAATTACAAACACTACTAGTGCTCCTACTCCAATAGCAATACCAAAACTAAATCCCCCTCCAGTTATATTAGATAAATCACTTTCTTTTACTTCAAGCATTATATTCCCCCTTTATATAGTCAAGTATATAACTAATAATCATTTTATTTTCTTTTTCTATTTTTGCAGTCAGCATATAATTATCAATTAAATAGATACTTTCTAAATCAGTTTTTAAATATACTAGTTTTACAATATCATTATCTTTATCAGCATAATTTTCTTCACTAATAATAATATCTTTATAAGAGTATTCTTTATTATTAAATATTAATTTATTATTGTTAATAAGATATTTAAAGTCCTTATTTTTTATATAAGTAGTTAACATATATTCATTATCTATTGATTTAACAGTTAAATTTAGATTAATAAAAGTTTTATATTTATAGGGTAAGGCAAAAAATGAACTAAATAATATTATAATTAAAAATATATAACCTTTTTTTAAAGGTATTTTACTTGATAAAATTAGTTCTGTTTCAATTAGATTATTCACATATATCACCACTATTTCTTGTAATTACTTCTTGTAATTTACCATCAGATATCTTTATTACTTTATCATATAAATCAATATTTTCTTTCCTGTGAGATACAATAATAATCGTTTTATTTTTATATACTCTAAATATGTCCTTAAGTATTTTTCTTTCTAGATTAATATCTATTTGATTTAATCCTTCATCGATTAATATAATATTAGATTTTTTAAGTAGTGCTCTTGCTAATATAATTCTTTGTTTTTGACCTCCCGATATATTAAAGCCATTTTCTTCTAATATCATATCATACCCTAAAAGACTATTATTTATTATCTCAGCTACTCTAGTTATCTTAGTTACTTTCAAAAATTCTTTATCATCAATATTTCTATTTAATATAATGTTATCCTTAATGCTTCCTGTATATAATATTTCATCTTGTGATATATAACTTATATTATTTTTAATTGTATTTAAAGAAATATCGTTAATGTCATAATTATTTATAAATACTGTACTTCTATTTACGGAATAATATTTCATAAGTATTTTTAAAATAGTACTTTTTCCTGAACCAGAACTACCTAGAATTATAACTTTTTCTTTATTATTAATTTTAAAACTTAAATTATCTATAACATTATTAAGTCTGTTATAACTAAATATAAGGTTATTAAAAGTAATATTCCCATTTATGAATAAATTATCATGAGTATTTAGATCTATTCCTTTTATATCAAAAAAGTCATTAATTCTTTTAATACTATTAATGGCATAGTAGTATTCTTTATTTAGGTTGAATATATTTTTTATAGGGTCAATAAAATAGATAAGGAGTGAACTAAAGGTTATAAAAGAACTTAAACTAATTATGCCATTATTTACGTATTTTGTACCTAAATACATTATAAATATTAATCCAATAGAAGTAACCATATCTTTTAATAATACTTCTAAAATAACTAATTTATTATACTGATAAGTGGTATCTACTGAACTAGTATATAATTTTTCAAAGATCTTCTTTCTATGTTTTTCAATACTTAAACCCTTTATAGTTTCAAAACTACTTATTGTTTCTACCAAGAAGGAATTAATTTTAGAATTATTATCTTGTAATATACAAACATACTTTTTAAGTACTTTTTTAAATATTTTTAAGATAAATAAGTATATAATCATAACTATTACTAATATTAAATATAAAGTCTTATTAATTTTAATAAGAAAGATGGAACCTACTATAATTATTAATGAGTCAAGTAGTACTGTGATTATTATTTTATTTATGATATTCTTGACATACACTAAATCGTTAATTCGAGATATTATATCTCCCGTAGGTTTATTTTTATAATAGCTATAAGGGAGTAAAAGTAATTGGGTATAAGTATTAATTATCATTGAAATATCAATTTTCTGATTTAGAAATATTAATAAATAATCTCTTAAATAGTAAGTAATATTTTTTATAAATAGTACTAGAGAAAATATTATAGTTATAACTATTAAGTTATTTATGTGTGTATTTATAACGAAATCTATTGTTGCTTGCATATAGAAAGTCATTATACATGATGTAAGTGTGAACATAATAGATAAAAATAATATTCTTAAAACTAACTTTTTATTTTTGAATAGAAGTGTCCAAATGATTTTATTTAGAAATTTGTTGTCTATGGTTACTGGCAATTTCCTAATAGGTTCAAATATCATAATATAGCCTGTCCAAACATCAAGAAATTCCCATTTATCCATAGTGATTTTTCCTTGGGAAGGATCCATTATTGTAAAGATGTCATCTTTTATTTTATAAATAACAACAAAGTGTAAATTCCCCTTTATATTGAGTTGACAGAGAATTGGAGAACGAATTTTATATAATTCTTCGATGTTATCTACTTTAAATGCTTTAGCATCTAATCCAACATCAATTGCTGCATATTTAAGATTATAAAAGTTAGTTCCTTCTTTAGTGGTATTAGTAATTTCTACTATTCTATTTACTGATATATTACCACCATAGTATCTAATAATTGATAATAATGCTGCACTGCCACAATATTTTGTTCCTTCTTGTAAGACAATTAACTTTTTCTTCATTATTACCCCCTCATATATATTATTGATAAAAAAAATTGCGTTTTACTTCTTTTTTATGAAAAAAAATACTTTTTGATAAAAATATTACCAAAAAGTATTTTATACCGTTTATTTTTGTATCAAAGTTATATAAGTTCTCCAACCATTTGTTTGGTATCTTCTCTACTATTATAGTCACACCAAGCATAAGTAAGACCTGCTATTACTAAAATTAATGCTATTACTATAACCATTACAGTTACACCCTTTTTCATCCTTATCAGCTCCTATAATAATTATAGTATATTTTTATATTAGATACAAGTTATTAATTATAATATAATTATATTTATTGTTTATCAGCTGCTATTTGCAAATATTTTTTTTATTATTTATTTTTTTCTAATATATCAATATTACTATGAATAATTTCTTTTGAAATAAAATTATTCATAAAAAATTTAATAAAGATATTGGTAAAATCAATATTACAATTTTTAATATCACAAAACTAGATTTCTGTAAAATTATTTTTTTAGATAAAGCTATATTACTTTTTTCAGCTATTATTTTTAATTATTATTTAAAAAATCAGATATATCATTAAATAAATTTGTCTCTTTATTTACCTTAATAACATTTATACCCAAGTTTTTAGCACCATTAACATTATCAACATTATCATCTAAAAATAATAATTCTTTAGGACTTAAGTTAAATTTATTTAGAATATAAGTATAAAAATCTTGATTAGGTTTAACTTTATGAATTTCTGAAGAGATTAAAACATCATCTAAAAAATCTACACCAAATGCTTCACCTATAAAATTCCTAACAAATGAAACATGATTAGTTGCTATAATAATTTTTACATTATTATATTTTTCTTTTATTTTCTCAAATAATAATTCATCTTTTACTTTATATAATTTATTGATTAACTCTTCAGTTGTTCTCATTAAAATTGAATCTTTTTCAATTATTTTTCTTGCTTCTATTAAATAATCAGAATCATGGATATTATTTCCAAACATTCTTTCTAATCTTTCTTCTTCTTCCGTTAAATTAATTTCTCTTTCTGTCACTAAAACTCCAACTAAATCAAATGCAATAACTTTAATCATCGCGATCCTCCTTTCACTCTCTAATTTTTTAATATAAACACATAGTTTCCTATGTTGTATACAAAAAAAGGATACAAAAAGCAATTGCTTGCCTTGTCTCCTCTACTTAAAAACACTTATCAGTACAATCAAACATGGGCAAACAATTCCCAAATCTATGTTATATTTTAGACTAATTGAAAAAAATTGTCAATGTTGTAAATGTTGAAAATGAACTTTTATTCAATTTGCGTGGTTTCGTAATTCTATTGCTAATACCTTTTTGTTGGTTTAAATAAAAATCTACGTCTAAAGGTGTAGATTTTATCATTGGTATATAAGGGTATATTAAAAAACACCAGTTGTTACTGGTGGATATTTATTCGCTCATCAATTCTTTCAAAACAAATAAAAAGTACAACTTTTGTTGCAATTACTCTTTTGGAAATAAGTACTTTATTATTTTTTTTATTTCATCTCTTATAAATTAATGTTTTGGTTTAAACACTAATGCCAATATAAAGGCCATTACTACAGCAATACTAATTCCTGCACTAGTTAAATTAAATATACCATAAGCTAGTCCTAAAAATCCAAGTTCTGATGCTGTATCCATTGCTCCATGAACTAATTGGTGTCCAAAGGAAGTAATAGGTATAATAGCACCTGCTCCGCAATATAATACAAATTTATCATATATTCCAGACAAATCTAATGCTGCTCCAATTACTACAAATAAAGAAGTAACATGTCCGGGAGTTAATTTAGTGTTATCAAGAATTATTTGCGCAATTAAACAAACGATACCACAGAATAAAAATGAATATACATATATCATTCTACTACCTCCAATCCAATTGCATGACTAATTGCTGGAACTGTTTCTTTTTGGAATACCATTGTCGGAGAAAATATGGCTCCTGTAGGTACTATTAGTACTCTTTTTAATTCTTTTTCTTTTAATTTCTTATATATATAACCAAAATTAACTAAAGCACTACATACTGGTCCACTACCTCCTGCAAATACTGGTTGTTTATCTAAATCATATAACATATAACCACAATCGTTATAGTTATTACTTATATCCATATTATATTTTTCTTTCATATATCTAATCAATATTTCTTTACCATACTTTCCTAAATCTCCTGTTAAAATTAAATCATAATAGTCACTTTTTCTTCCTAAACTAGTTAAATGTCTATAAATAGTATCTGCTGCGGCCGGTGCCATTACTGCTCCCATATTATTTACGTCTTTTATTCCCATATCTACTACTTTACCTATTGTAGAAGACTCTATCCTAATTTCACTTTTTGTATTTGTAACAAGTATTGAAGCGGCTCCTGTAGAAGTAAATGTGGCAGTATCTGGTTTAGGTGCACCATATTCCGTTGGATTTCTAAATTGTTTTTCACTTGCTAAATTATGAGAAGAAGTTGATACTATGCATTTCTTTGCTTTTTTACCTTCAATAAAATTAGATGCAATTATAAGTCCTTCACTACTAGTAGCACAAGCATTAAATATACCTAAAAAAGGAATATCAAAACTTCTTAATGCGTAATCAGAACACGCTATTTGATTTTGCAAGTCGCCACTTATTAAAACATCGATATCTTTATCATTAAGCTTCGCTTTTTTGAGTAACATTGAAATAGATTCAGCAAGTAATTTAATTTCAGCTTTTTCAAACGAAGGTTCTCCAAAATACAAGTCTTTCTTATATATTTTATCAATATACTTACCAAGTGGACCATTTCCTTCATAAGGTCCTCCTATGGTAAAAGCATCTTTTATATATACATTTTTATATGTGTTTGTCATATTTAGCCTCCTATAAATAGTATCCTTATTAATCCAAAGATATATACTGCTACTATTCCATATAATAAAACACTTCCTGCTAGTTTAAATATATTAGATCCTATTCCAAGAATTAATCCTTCATTTTTATAATCTATCGCTGCCGAAGTCATTGAATGAGCAAATCCCGTTATTGGTATTATTAATCCTGCTTTTGCTTTCGATACTAATGTATCAAATACTCCTAACGCTGTTAAAATAGAAGCAACTATAATTAATGTAATAATAACAGCAACTCCTGATTCCTTTCTCGGTAAATCAAATATAGCCATATATAATTCTAATAATAATTCACTCCCAAGTCCCATCAATCCTCCAACAACAAAAGCAATTATTTCATTTTTTAATCGTTTTGGTTTAGGACTTATTTCGTTAACTAATTTAAGATACTCTTCTTTATTCATATAATCACCATTATTATTATTAAAAAATACTTCCAAAATATACAAAAAAAAGAATAGACTTTATAATCTACTCTTTGTAATGTTTATCAAACAATTGTTTTAATTCTATCCCTAAAGCATCTGCTATATTACTAACAGTATCTATCGAAAAATATTTTTTTGTATTGGGAGCTTCTATTCTCCTTATAAACTCATGAGAATATCCCGTCTTTTCTGCTAGCTTAGCTTGTGTTAGGTTTTGCTTTTTTCTTTCCGCGCGGATATTCTTAGCAATGATTTCATAAACATCACTTCTTTTTCTCTCACCTTTTCTCACACTGTATCACCAAATTAATTGTCTCACAAATTCAAATTTTTTTATGTAACCCATTCTATTACATTTTGTATAAATCCTTATTTTATGCGGTTTTACATAGGTTATTTTTTAATTTTTTTAGGATTTTTTGCTCATTTCTTGACACTTGAACCTGATTTATACCCAATATTTTGGCAGTTTCGCTTTGTGTTTTATCTAAGAAGTAACGTTCTTTTAGTAATAATTTTTCATCATTTGTTAATTTATTTATTTCATCATATAACATCATACTATCAATATTAGTTTCTGCTTTATCATCTTTAATTGTATCTAAAAGTATTAAATTTTTTCCATCTTCATTTATTATTCGATCTAGTCTATCTATTTCTCTTGTTACCATTTCAATATGATCAATTACTTTTTCATCTATCTCTAAAAATATTGATAATTCGAAATTACTAGGAACTTTCATTAATCTTTGAGTAAGAATCGTTTTAGCTTCATTTATCTTTTTATACAAGGCTAAATATTCTTTACTTAATTTAAAACTCTTATTGTCGTTTACATATTTAAGAACTTCTCCTAGTATATAAGTATATGCATATGTCGTAAATTTAGTGGTGCTTTGTGGATCATATTTCTTATATGCTTTTATCATTCCTATAACTCCTATTTGATATAAATCTTCTTTGTCATAGTAATTTTGATATCTAGATATAATTGAATAAATTAAATTACTATTATCTACAATTAAATCTTCTAGTTCTTTGTTCATCGTATCCTTTCTATATAACATTAAAGATATCTATTTCACTACTTATAATAGGTATTTGATGCTCAAATTTCTTCCTAAAACAATTGTTACTACAGATAAACATTTTATCGTGTTCTTCTCTTAATTTACTATTTAAGATAAGAATACTATTTATACCATAAGCATCTATTGCTTTAATGTTATCAAGGTTTATTACTACTAATTTAATGCCTATTTCTTTTATAATATTAATTATATTTTCAAGTACCCTCTTAGAATTATATACTGTAAGTTTACCTAATAATCTTATAAACATAATTCCTTTTCGAAATTCATAATTAATATCTACCACTAATATCACCTTCCATATAAAATTTATCATATAAATAATCTTGTTTATATAGTTTCGACAAAAGATATCATTTTATTCTAACGACATTTTTTTACGATACTTTTTATTTTGATAAAAGATAAATATTAAGGTTAATATTATTACTATTAAGATAATATATTTTATTATAGGTATTTGTTTATTTATACTCATAGTATTTACAATTGGCACTTCTTTCTTTTCTGTGTCACTTTTATTCACATTTTCAGAAATAATTGTTTCAATACTATCTATATTTTGTTCTTCGTCATTTAATATATCCTCGTTAGTATTTTCTGTAATAGAATTATCTTCATTGGTAAAGTCATTATTATTTACATAATTAGAATTATTTTCAAATTCATTTTTATTATCATTTATTAGATACCTATAATATACTTTATAATCATTTATATCTTTTATATATCCATCTATATTAGTATAATAGTTATCATCATAATACACTTTATTAATATTATAATAGTATGTCATCTTTTCTTGATATCTACACATGTTTTTACTAGGATAAGTAACTGTATTATCATCTTCTAAAACAGGTACTTCAGAATACATAATATCACTTTCCATAGCTAAATATAACCATTTCTCATTAGGTATAAAGGTATTTAAATTGGTATTTCCTACATAGGCAATTCCTATTTTTTCGAAATTTTCATCAAAAAAAGTTTTAATTCTATACACTAAACTAGGATAATTACTGTTTGCTTTTATATAAAATGATAATGCCATACTTGGATAAGTATTATCTAATTTTAAGATTAATTTTTCATTGCTTGCTATATGATTATAACTTTTAGCACAATCATCACATTCAATTATTTCATATGATACTTCTTCTTCATTTGCATATATCTTAATATCATCAAAAGAAATATCCTTAGTCAAGTCTCCAATTTGGACATAATTAGTATCTACAACTAATTTTTTATATGGATATAATATTTTATTTTCAATATTAGCAAATTCTCCATCACATGTTTCTTGCCAATTAGAAAATTCACTGTAAATATAATCATCTATGTCATTATATTTATATTTATTTAAAGTATCACTAATTAGATATTCCCCTTCTATTTCTTCTTTATAAAAACGATATCTAGTTTCTGTTTGAACTTCTTCATATTGAATACTAGGATCTAGCCAATCTACCCAATTACTATATTCTTCTGCTCTAACACTATTTATAAATAATACTAGTGTTGATATAAATAAAATTACTTTCTTCATACAAAATCCTTTCCTGCATTTTTTGCCCCCCTATATATATTATTGATAAAAAAAATGCCATTTTACTTCTTTTTTAGTAAATTTATAGAAAAAAGTTATAAATTTTGATATAATTGTAAAGTACGAGGTGACTTAAATGAATAAAATTATAAATACTAATCTTAAAACAGATAAAGTATCTTCTATTTTAAGGCTTATTATTTTATTTTTCTTATTTATATATTGGGACTATGCTTTTGCGGATATTTTTAAACCTTTTTTAAGTAATGCTTCTCTTACCGCTAAGGTTATATTTAGTTTTATTGTTAATTTACTATTTTTATTGTTTATGATTATAGTTTATTCTAAAACATTAAAAAAAGACTTTAAATCATTTTTTAAAGACTTCTTTAATAATATTGAAATATCTATAAAGTATTGGTTAATTGGATTTACCATTATGATAATAAGCAACTTAATAATAATTGTTATTACCAATGGTGCTATTGCTAGCAATGAAGAACAAGTACGAAGTTTAATTGATATATCCCCATTATATATGTTATTTAGTGTATCTATATATGCCCCATTAACAGAGGAATTATTATTTAGAAAAGGTTTTAGAGATTTTATAAATAATAAGTGGTTATATATTATCATAAGTGGATGTGTATTTGGAGGTCTTCATGTAATTGGTAGTATAACTGGTCCGATTGATTTATTGTATTTAATTCCATATTGTAGTTTAGGAATTGCATTTGCATATACTTATTATAAAACTAATAATATATTTTCAACAATATGTATGCATTCAATACATAATACTATGGCTATTATATTATATTTAATAGGAAGTGGACTATAATGAAATTATTAATAAAAATTTTTGGTATATTATTAATTTTAATAGTTAGTACTATTTTATATAGTAGATATATAGCCACTAGTGGTCTTATTACAAACGAAATAGTTATTAACGATAATAATATTCCTACTAGTTTTGATGGACTAAAAATCGTACATTTTTCTGATTTACATTATACTAGAATAATAACACAAGATAGAGTTAATGATCTTGTTAAAGAAATAAACTTAATAAATCCTGATATAGTTGTTTTTACTGGAGATTTAGTAGATACTGATAAAACATTAACTGAAGACGATAAAGATTTTTTAATAGAAGCTTTATCTACTATTAATTCAACATATGGTAAATATGCTATTTATGGAAATCATGATATTGCCAATAATTCAGAAAATATTATTGATATTTATAATAAAAGTAATTTTAAAATATTAGATAATGATTATGATATTATTTATAGCAAAAATAACGATAAAATATTTGTTGGAGGACTTAACTCTGTTAGTCATGAACTAGAAGACATTAACAAAGTTATGAGTTACTATGATAATAATGATAGTGCTAATACATATAATATAATTTTATTACATGAACCTGATTATGCTGATAACATTGTAAATAGTTATGATAATATTAATTTAATACTTGCAGGTCACTCCCATGGAGGGCAAGTAAGATTACCTATTATGGGGGCTTTATATACTCCTCAAAACGGACATAAATATGTTAAAGGTTATTATGATTTAAATGGTACATCACTATATGTTACTTCAGGAATTGGAGTATCAAGATATAATTTTAGATTATTTAATAAACCAGAAATAAATTTTTATAGACTAAATAAAGAAGCCGAATAAACAGCTTCTTTTTCTTATATATTATCAAAAGTTACTTTTCCTAAGTATCCTTCTCTTAAATCTTTAAGTACTCTATCATATACTTTATCATAGTCAGTTTCATTGTTTCGAATTGCTCCTATTTTCTTACCAATTAGATCTAAAGTTTCTACTATATCATCATTATTAGTAATATTATATCTAGATTTAATATTATCTGGATAATACTTAAACATTGTATTAATTATATAAATACTTATATCCTCTAAATCTAATACTTCTTCTTTAATTGCAGTCATAGATGCTAAATTATGAGCAACTTCATTATCATCAAGTCTAGGCCATAATATTCCTGGAGTATCTAATAGTTCTAATTTATCATTTACTCTTATCCATTGTAAGTTTTTAGTTACACCCGGTCTATTACCTACATTAGTAGCCTTTTTACCTACTAATCTATTAATTAAAGTACTCTTCCCTACATTAGGTATTCCTAATACTAATGCTCTTATTTTCCTTGGTTTTAATCCTTTATTTTTTCTTTTTTCATTTAAATCATTAATAATAGGGTTTATCTTGTTAAATATTTCATTAACATTCTTATTGTTAATTAAATCTACCATAATTACTTTATATCCATTATTTTCATAATAACTTTTCCATTTATTAGTTTTATCCATATCGCATAGATCCATTTTTGTCATTATTAATACTTTAGGCTTATCCTTAATTAAAGCATCTATATCTTTATTTTTAGAAGACATTGGAATTCTTGCGTCAATCACTTCAAATACTACATCTATTAAAGATAATTTTTCACTTATTTCTCTTTTAGTTTTAGCCATATGACCTGGATACCAGTTGATTACACTTTTATGCAACCCCCCTTGTATTTCATTGTTACTCATAAAAATTCTACTCCTTTC
>CALVXD010000019.1 GCA_944368815.1 uncultured Bacilli bacterium | reverse complement strand
AATCTTATTTTTGAAGTAATTCCAAGGGTTTGTTAAATGTCAATAATTATTAGTTAAATTTTTAAGCGATTGCCATATAATTGTTGAAAATAATTATTACTTATGGTAAAATTAAGTAGAACTTGAGAAAACGTATAAAAGATAAGTAAGTTAAATATTATTATATAGAGAATCTATGTTGGTGGAAATTAGATAAATAATTTAACTGAAAGCTACTTTTTAGTGTGATTAATACTCACCGGGTAATTTCGTTAACAATTATAAAGGTATATAGATTATATATGAAATAGGATGGTACCACGATTATTCGTTCCTATATATATAATCTTTTTTTCATTAAAAGGAGGAAAATATATGAAAAAGAAAATATTTGCAATTGTAGGAATGTGTGGTAGTGGTAAATCTATTGCATCAGATTATTTAGAAGAATTAGGATATAAAAAAGTATATTTTGGTGGCGTTACTATGGAAAAACTAAAAGAATTAAATCTTGAAGTTAATCCAGAAAATGAAAAAATGATAAGAGAAAATCTAAGAAAAGAATTGGGTATGGCTGCATTTGCAATCGTACTTTTACCTAGAATAAAAGAATTATCAATTGATAACGATGTAGTTTTAGATGGAGTATATTCTTGGGATGAAGTAAAAGTATTAAAAGATGAACTTGGGGATAAACTAAAAATAATTAGTATAGTAGTAGATAAAAAAATTAGATATGATAGGCTTAAGATAAGAGAAATAAGACCTCTTACTAATATAGAAGCAAATAATAGAGATGTATCAGAAATAGAAAATATTGCTAAAGGTGGACCAATAGGATACGCTGATTATTATATATTTAATAATGGTACTATCGAAGAATATAAAGAAAGACTTAATGAAATAATAAAGGATGTGGAAGATAATGAAGAGAATGAATAGTGAAGAAATAATTAGAACTTATATAGATTATTTTAAGAAAAATGGACATACTGAAGTAGAAAGTGCATCACTAATACCTCATAATGATCCATCAATATTATGGATAAATGCTGGTGTAACACCACTTAAAAAATATTTTGATGGAACAGAAGTACCTAGTAATAGAAGACTTGTTAGTTGTCAGAAATGTATTAGAACAGGGGATATAGAAGAAGTAGGAAAGACTGCAAGACATCATACTTTTTTCCAAATGTTAGGTAATTTCTCTATCGGAGACTATTTTAAAAAAGAAGCACTAACTATGGCTTTTGAACTTTTAACTAGTCCTGAATATTTTGGCTTTGATATAGATAAATTATATGTAACAGTATATCCAGATGATATAGAAGCAAATAACTTATGGGCAAGTTTAGGTATTCATCCTTCTCATATAATTAAATTAGAAGGTAATTATTGGGAAATTGGTGAAGGACCTTCAGGACCAGATAGTGAAATTTTCTATGATAGAGGAGAAAAATATGATCCAAAAAAATTAGGTATTAAGTTACTTCAAGAAGAAATCGAAAATGATAGATATATAGAAATATGGAATAATGTATTTAGTCAATATAATGCAAAAGCAGGTGTTCCTAGAAGTGAATATGAAGAACTTCCTAGTAAAAACATCGATACAGGTATGGGTGTAGAGAGAATGGCTTGTATTATGCAAGAAACTGAAACTAATTATGAAACAGATTTATTTATGCCTATAATGAACGCTATTAGTGAATTATCACAAATAGAATATACTGGTCAAATGGAATTTAAAGTAATTGCAGACCATGTTCGTACTTTAGTTTTTGCAATATCAGATGGAGCTACTTTTGAAAATTATGGAAGAGGATATGTTCTTAGAAGACTACTTAGAAGAGCTGTTAGAATGGGTAAAAAGTTAGGTATAAGTCATTCATTTATGGCTGATTTAGTAGATGTAGTTATAAATAAATATGTAACAGTATATCCAGAACTTAATAGTAATAAAGAAAGAATAAAAGAGTTAGTTACTAAAGAGGAAGAATTATTCCAAAAAACTCTTATTTCTGGAGAAAAAAGATTAGAAGAAATATTTAATACTAATAAAGATAAAGTAATAAGTGGTGAAGATGCTTTCAAATTATATGATACTTATGGATTTCCAATTGATTTAACTAAAGAATGTGCAATGGAAAAAGGATTTACAGTAGATGAACAAGGATTTGAAAAATATATGGCTGCTCAAAAAGAAATGGCAAGAAGTAGTCGTAAAGTAGAATCTAGTATGAATTTACAAAATGAAGCATTAATTAATTATACAGAAGAAAGTAAATTTGTAGGTTATGAAAAACTAGGTTTAAAGACAAAAGTATTAGCAATAATGAAAGATAATGAATTTGTTGATAGTTTAAGTGATGAAGGATACTTAATATTGGAAGAAAATCCATTTTATGCAGAAAGTGGTGGACAAGTCGCAGATACAGGTTACTTAAAGAGTGATAACTTTAAAGCAGAAGTATTAGATGTAATTAAGGCTCCAAATAAACAACATTTATTATATGTTCATATATTAGAAGGAACAGTATCTAAGGGAGAAGAAATACTTACACACGTTCTTGAAGAAAAAAGAGAGGCAATAGAAAAGAATCATAGTGGTGTTCATTTACTTCATAAATCTTTACAAGAACTTCTTGGTAATAATGTTCTTCAAGCAGGAAGTAAAGTAGATGAAAATAGTTTTAGATTAGATTTTACTTATCATGGAAGATTAAGTGATGAATTAATTATTAAATTAGAATCTATGGTAAATGAAAAAATAGAAGCTGCTAGTCCTGTTACAATTGAATATATGAAATTAGATGAAGCAAAACAAAAAGGAGCAATGGCTTTATTTGAAGATAAATATGGAGATATTGTAAGAGTAGTTACTATGGGGAACTCTATTGAATTATGTGGTGGTACTCATGTTAAGAATACTAATGACTTAAAAAGATTTGCAATTATTAGTGTCGAAAATAAAGGATCAGATACTTTTAGAATAGAAGCTACTACTGATACTAATATTGAAAGAATGCTATTTGAAGCAATTAAACCATATAATGAAGAAATGATGAAATTACTAGAAAAAGCAAAGAAAATAGTAACAGAAGTAGAAGAAGTAGGAATTACATTAGACTTTAACTTTAATATTAATAATGATGCTCCACATAGTTATAAAGATATAGTTCAAAATAAAGAAGAAATAGAAAACTTAAAATTAGGAGTTAAAAATCTTGAAAAAGAATATATGACTAAAAAAGCAGAAAAATCAGTAAGTAATATTGATGCATTTATTGATAGTAAAGAAGAAGTAAATGGCATGAATATAATTATTGCTATTACGGAAAACTATGAAGTTCCTGTTTTAAAACAAGTAGTGGATGCAATTAGTAATAAAGTATCTAATTCGTTTGTACTTCTTGCTAATGTTGGTAGTAATAATGCAAACTTTATTTGTAAGAGTGTGGTAAATAATGATAATATTAATTGTGGATCTATTATTAAAGATTTAGCAATTAAATGTTCTGGTAATGGTGGAGGAAATAAAAACTACGCTCAAGGCGGAGGAACTAAAACTAATGATATTCCAATGTTACTAGCAGAAATTAAAGAAAAAGTAAAAAATAGTTAAGAATAAAACTTTTGGATACCTTCCAAGAGTTTTTAATTATGTAAAAATATGTTTTTTTATAAATTTACTTGACAATTATCCCTATTAATAGTATATAATGTTACAGGAAAGGAAAGGGATAATGTGAGTAAAAAATTAGTTATCGTGGAATCCCCTAGTAAAAGTAAAACAATTGAAAAATATTTAGGAAAAGACTATAAAGTAGTTTCTTCCTTAGGACATATAAGAGATTTATCTACTTCAGGTAAGTATGGTTTTGGAGTAGATGTAGAAAATGATTTTAAACCAGATTATAAAATTATAAAAGGAAAAAATAAATTAGTAAAAGAATTAAAAAAAGATGTAAAAGATGCTGACTTTGTTTATTTAGCAACCGACCCCGATAGAGAAGGAGAAGCTATCAGTTGGCATTTATATGATACTTTAGGACTTACTCCTAATAATTATAAAAGAATAGTATTTAATGAAATAACGAAAGATGTAATATTAAATTCATTTAATAATGCCAGAATGATTGATGATGATTTAGTTAAATCACAAGAAGCAAGAAGAATATTGGATAGAATAATTGGATTTAGGTTAAGTAAATTAATGCAATCTAAAACAGGAGGTAAATCAGCAGGAAGAGTACAAAGCGTTGCATTAAAATTAATTGTAGATAGAGAAAGAGAAATACAAGCATTTATTCCAGAAGAGTATTATGAGATAGATGCTCACTTTAATGATTTTGATGCTAAGTTAGATACTTATAATCATAATAAAATAGAAATTAAAACAGAAAATGAAGCCCAAGATATTTTAAGTAAGTTATCTAAAGTATTTAAAATAGAAAGTGTTGACAAAAAAGAAAAAAGCAAAAAAGCAAAATATCCATTTATTACATCAACGTTACAACAAGAAGCTTCTAGTAAACTAAACTTTACTTCAAAGAAAACGATGATGATTGCTCAAAAGTTATATGAAGGAATAAGTTTAAAAGATGAAACAGTTGGATTAATTACTTATATGCGTACTGATTCAGTAAGATTATCTGATGAGTTTATTAAGTCTACTTATGCATTTATTAATGATAAATATGGTAGTGATTATGTTGGATACGTAAAACAAAGTAAAAAAACAGAAAATGTTCAAGATGCTCATGAAGCAATTAGACCAACATCAATTAATAGAACTCCAGAATCAGTAAAAGAATACTTATCTAATGATGAATATAAGTTATATAAATTAATATATACAAGGGCACTAGCGTCTTTAATGAAGGATGCTAAAGTAGAAGCAACTACTGTAATACTTGATAATAATAATTATCAATTTAAAACTACTGGTCAAGTATTAATATTTGATGGATACTTAAAAGTATATAGTGAATATGAAGATACTGAAGATAAGATATTACCAGACTTTAATAATTATAAAGAGAGTGTTATTGAATCTAATTCTATTGAATATTCAGCACATACTACTAAACCACCAAGTAGATATACTGAAAGTAAATTAATTAAAGAAATGGAAGAATTAGGAATAGGAAGACCTTCTACTTATGCTACTACTATTGGAATTTTATCCGAAAGAGGATATGTTAATGTTGTAGATAAAAGGTTTGTCCCTACAGAAATAGGAATAGAAACAACTGATAAATTACAAGAATTCTTTAAAGATATAATAAATGTTAAATATACTAAAGAGATGGAAGATGACTTAGATAAAATAGCAGACAGGGATTTAAAAGAAATTGAATTGTTAAAAAGATTTTATGATGACTTTGAACCAAAAGTAAAAGATGCTTTTAGTAATATGGAAAAGAAGCCTGCTGAAGAAACAGGAGAAATGTGTCCAAACTGTGGTAATCCACTTGTTATAAAACAAAGTAGATATGGCAAGTTTATTGCATGTTCTAATTATCCAGAATGTAAGTATATTAAAAATAACAAAGAAGAAAAACAAGTAGTAGAAATAATGGATTGCCCTAAATGTAAAGATGGAAAAGTAATAGAAAGAAAAACTAAAAGAGGTAAAATATTTTATGGATGCTCTAATTATCCTAAATGTGATTTTGCTTCTTGGGATAAACCAACTGGAGAATTTTGTCCAGAATGTAATAATTATTTAGTAGAAAAGAAAGATAAAATAAAATGTTCTAGTTGTAATTATGAAAAATAGTGACTTGTATTTTTAATAAAATTATGTTAATATGTATATAGATGAAGGAAACTTCATATAATAAAAGAGACATTGATTGGATCTCAATGTTTACTCTGTTTAATTTATGTAAACACCGAATATCATTTCGGTGTTATTTTTTCATTTTTTTTTAATAGCAATAATAGTGTATAGAATTACTATTAAAGCTAGAACTAATAGTTCCAACACAAACCTCCTGTATAAATATTATGTGCATTAGAACCACCTCCTCGTATAATATAGTTAAGATATTTTTTAACTATATTTCTTTATTTAGATTTTGTTAAGAGATATCTATAAACTCATTATATTGTAGTTAAAATCTATAGTATAATATTTGTAGAGATAGAGTGGTTTTAGCCACCTCCTTGAACAATTGGTTCTTAAATAAGACTAAAGCCTCTTCTTTACAATTTGGATGTTAATAAGTTGTATAAAGATTAGATTAAATCTATTGCTTTTCATTTGCGAGGTTACATCTTTGTAAAGGTACTGAGGGATTGCCTCTATCTTATAAAACTAGAATAGGATGTGTTGTTTATGAATTATTTTTTAGGAATTGATATTGCAAAAACTAATCATGTTGCTTCTCTAATTGATAAAGAAGGTAATGTAGTTATTCGTGCAATAAAATTCACAAATAGTAATGAAGGTTTTGAGAAACTTCTTACTACTATCCAAGATAAACTTGGTGATTTAAGTAATATTGAAGTTGCTATGGAAGCAACTGGACATTATTGGCTTGCTTTATATTCTGCACTTATAGACAATAACTTTAATGTATCTGTTTATAATCCTTATCAAATTAAATCTTACCGTGGGGCATATAATAATAGAAAACAAAAGAATGATAGTATTGATTCCATTATTATTGCAGATTTTTTAAGAGTTTTTGGTTCAAAGGAATCAAAATTACCTGAAGATGATTTAATGTCTTTAAAACAATTAACTCGTTTTAGAAGCAATATTGTGGACAACATTTCTTCTTTAAAAGTTCAGGTTATTGGTCTTATTGATAAAATTTTTCCAGAATATAAAGGAATTTTTTGTGATGTTTTTGGCACAGCATCTAAACAATTATTACTTAAATATCCTACTCCAGAAGAAATACTAAAGACTTCTTCTACAAAACTAACTAATTTATTATCAAAATATAGTAATGGTAGATTTAATAAAGAAAAGGTTAAACAATTGAAAAAAATTGCTAAAAATTCTTTTGGCTTTAAATTTACTACCAATGCTTGTTCGTTTGAAATTAAA
Organism: uncultured Bacilli bacterium; assembly: GCA_944368815.1. GTDB lineage: Bacteria > Bacillota_I > Bacilli_A > RF39 > UBA660 > CALVVX01. Next base: position 14,003 of record CALVXD010000019.1, on the reverse strand, counting down.
CAACTTATCAATCAAATAATTTTTTTAGAAGAACAAATTGATGAAGTACAAATTCAAATTGAAGAAATTTATAATAAACTAGATAGTCATTTATTATCAGTACCTGGTGTAGGTAAAGCTTTAGCACCAATTATTTTAGCCGAAATCGGTGACATTAATAACTTTGATAAACCAAGTAAACTAATAGCATTTGCTGGCATTGATCCTTCTGAAAATCAATCTGGTAATAAGTTATCTTCTAATGATAAAACTTCTAAAAGAGGTTCACCATATCTTCGTCATGCGATTTACACAGCAAGTTTAGTTGCTATATCAAGTGAACCAGTGCTTAGAACTTATTACGACAAAAAGAAATCTGAAGGCAAACACCATTTTGTTGCTCTTGCAGGTATTAGTCGTAAGCTTTTGACCATAATCTATTACATTCTTAAAGAAAATAGAGATTACAAAAGATACGACAATATCAAGACTAACTAAATTTTGAAAAATTTAATCATTTAGTTGTTTTCGTCATGCTATAATTTATTAAATTTTTATTTTCAAACTTTTTCATTCAATTTATTAATTTGTGCTTGACTTATATATAGTTGTCTTATTATGAAATAAAGGAGTAAACACTGATATCAATATCTCTAAAAGTATGATAACACATAATTAACTAAAAGTATGTAATAGAATAGGTAACATCAATTAATATTTATAGCAAAATTGTCCTGTTTTCATATATTATTTTAGATATATGAAAATGGAGTGATACTATGTGTAAATTAAATGAGGTTCCATTAGGGGCAACATGTTTAATAAAAAGTATAAATAATGATATAGGTATAAAAAGAAGATTTTATGATTTAGGATTAATTCCTAAAGTAGAAGTGACTTCTCTATTTAAAAGCCCTTTAGGGGATCCTACAGCATACTTAATAAAAGGAAGTATTATAGCAATTAGAAGGGAAGATGCTAAGAAAGTTGAGGTTGAATTAATATAATGGAGAATATTAAAATAACCTTAATGGGAAATCCTAATGTTGGAAAAAGTACTATTTTTAATGCATTAACAGGGCTTAAACAACATACAGGAAATTGGACAGGAAAAACAGTAGATACGGCAATGGGAATATGTAAATATAATAATAAAGTATATGAAATATATGATTTGCCGGGAACGTATTCTTTGTTTGTTCATTCTGAAGAAGAAAGAGTAGCAAGAGATTTTCTTTGTTTTAATAAAAGTAAAGTAACGATTATGGTGTGTGATTCTACTTTAATAGAAAGAAATTTAAATTTAGTATTGCAAACTTTAGAAATTACTAAAAATGTAGTAGTATGTCTTAATTTATATGATGAAGCATTGAAAAATGACATAAATATAGATGTAGAAAGATTATCTAATATATTAAAAGTACCAGTCGTTGTAACTAATGCAAGTAAGGGTGTTGGAATAAATAAACTAATGGAAGAAGTAGAAAAACTTGCCGTAAAGAGTATTAATGAATCCTTTATAACTACTTATGATAAAGATATTGAATTATCTATAGAGAAATTAAGTAAACATCTAGAAAATAAAAAAATAAATATTAATACAAGATGGCTATCTTTAAGGTTACTTGAAGATGATAAGACTTTAATAAAATCTTTAAATCAAGAACTTAATTATGATATATATGAAGATGATGAATTAATTAGGTTATTAGATAAAGAGAGAAAAGAAGATATAAATGAGAAAGTAGTATCACAAATATTATTAAATGCTAAAAATATAACAGAAGCTTGTGTAAGTTATAATAACAAAAATTATCAAGAAAGAAATAGAAAAATAGATAAAATATTAACTAGTAAAATTACCGGAATACCTATTATGTTAATATTATTTTTATTTGTCTTTTGGATAACAATAACGGGTGCTAATTATCCATCAGAATTATTATCAAACTTCTTATTTAGTTTAGAAGAACCTTTATATAATTTATTATCTTTCTTACCAGACTTTATTAGAAATACGATTGTGTATGGAGGATACCGGGTACTTGCTTGGGTAGTATCAGTAATGTTACCGCCAATGGCTATATTCTTTCCTTTATTTACAATATTAGAAGATTCAGGATATTTACCAAGAATAGCATTTAATTTAGATAGATTTTTTAAGAAGTGTAGTGCTTGTGGTAAGCAGGCTCTTACTATGTGTATGGGATTTGGTTGTAATGCAGTAGGGGTTACAGGGTGCCGAATAATAGACTCTAAAAGAGAAAGACTAATTGCAATTCTTACTAATTCTTTTGTTCCATGTAATGGAAGATTTCCAATGATAATAGCAATTATTACAATATTTTTTGTAGGATTAAATAATACTTTTACTTCTTCATTATTAAGTGCATTATTGTTAGTGTTAGTTATATGTTTTTCGGTATTTATTACTTTAATTATATCTAAGATATTATCTAAAACAATATTAAAAGGAATGCCATCATCGTTTATATTAGAACTTCCTCCATATCGAAAACCACAATATTTAAAAGTAATTGTTAGAAGTATAATAGATAGAACTTTGTATGTATTAGGTAGAGCAGTAGTAGTAGCAATACCAGCAGGTATTATAATATATATATTATCTAATGTATATATAGGAAGTTTATCAATACTTACAATATGTACTAACTTTTTAGATCCTTTTGCAGACTTACTTGGTCTTGATGGTGTAATATTATTTGCCTTTATTTTAGGATTCCCTGCAAATGAAATAGTAGTTCCAATAATTATTATGGCTTATATGAAAAGTGGAGTATTAATAGAATATGAAAGCCTAGCATCACTTAAAGAAATACTTGTAAATAATGGATGGACGATACTCACTGCAATTAACTTTATTATATTTGCTTTAATACATTTTCCTTGTTCAACAACACTTCTTACCATAAAAAAAGAAACTAAAAGTATAAAGTGGACGATATTATCGTTTGTAATTCCTTTATTTGTAGGAATATCTTTATGCTTTATAGTTACTAGTGTTTATAGATTAATATTACTTATATAGTTTTATTAATCTTTTTTTCTTTAATATATAAAATATATAAAGTATATAAAATAACTAAGAAATAGTGATATTACTACTTGAAAAATTCTTCCAATAAAAAAGTATTTATAAGAAATATCAGTATCTATTAATTGGGATATTACTTGCATATGAACTGATAGCCCCCCAAAAGATAATATACAAGAAGATAATACTACTTTAGTTAAATCACTAAAATTAAATAAGCTAAGTTCTTTTAATCCCATCGTTATTTCTAATATAGATTTTACTAATAAAGAGTTATAACTATTTAAATCAAACCTATTTATAATAATTGTTGATATTATTAAAAAACAAGTAAGAGTACCTAATATTAATAAAAGAGTATCTACTGAAGACTTAATAGCATTTACAAATACAGGACCAAAATGTAGATTCTTTTCTTGTTCATTACTGATACTACTACTAATAGTGTTTAATTTTCTAAATATAATTCCGATTATAAAATTACTTAAATAATGACTAAGTAAAATAATAATACCTAATTTTTTATTGTTTAAAAAGAAAATAGCTAAAGTTCCTAATATAAATAAAGGATTAGAAAAGTGAGTAAACATAAGCATATGAGATGCTTCTTTACTATTGATAATATTCATATCATATAGTTTTCTAATATTTTTAGCGTTTGTTGGAAAACCCGATAACATACTTAAGAAAAATACTAAAGTACATTCTTTTTTCATATTAAATAAATAAGAAAATATATTAATAAACCATTTAGGAATATATTTTACGAAATCATAAGTAATTAATATATCTGATAATATAAACATAGGAAATAGAGAAGGTATTAAATTATTTACCCATATATCTAAAGAAAAACTAATGGTATTAAATACTAAATTTTTATTAATAAATAGTTCTACTAGGAAAAATAAAGTTATAATTATCACTAGTAGGTTAGTATATTTTTTCATAAATATCACACTAAAATATATGTTATAACTTAATATTATATAAGAGTGTTTCTACAAAAAATTATATTTTTATTAAATATTTTGATTTTTCTATTGACATAACATAAGAGATATTGTATTATTTAATTGTACTATTTGTACTAGTACAGATATATAATGTAATGGAGGAAGAATTATGATTAAAATTGAAGGGTTATCCAAAGCATATGATAAAGATAAAGTTTTAGATAACTTAAACTGTGAAGTAAAAGATAATTGTATCTATGGATTAGTGGGTGCTAATGGGGCAGGTAAATCAACATTACTTAGACTTATTAATAATATCTTTTTACCTGATAGTGGTCATATTACAGTAGATGGTGAAGAGGTAAATGATAATGAAAAACTAAAACAAAAGATGGTCTTTGTACCAGATGATTTATTCTTTTATCCATCATATACTCTTATGGATACTGCAAAATATTATGAAGCACTATATAAGAATTTTGATATGGTATATTTAAAGGAACTAGCAGACTTATTTCATCTAGATTTAAATAGAAAAGTATCAACATTCTCAAAGGGTATGAAAAGGCAATGTGCTCTAATATGTGCAATTGCAACAAATGCTAAATATATGTTTTTTGACGAAACATTTGATGGACTTGATCCAGTAGTTAGAAATACAATGAAAAAAGTAATTGCTAAACAAATGGAAGATAAAAATACAACCATCATTATGACATCACATAACTTAAGAGAATTAGAAGATATTTGTGATAATTTGGGACTTTTATATAAAGGCGGTATCTTATTTGAAAGTGATATTGATACATTAAAAACAAATATGTATAAAGTACAAATATGCTTAAAAGGAGATTATGATAAAGAAACATTTAAAGATATTGATGTACTTAGTTATAAGAAAAGTGGAAGCGTAGCTACTCTTATTATAAAAGATGAAGATAAAACAAGTAAGAAAAAATTAGAAAAATTAAAACCAATTATATTAGATTACTTGCCACTTACTTTGGAAGAAATATTTATATATGAAATGGAGGCTTTAGGATATGAATTTAATAAATTTATTTAATTTTAATTACTTAAAGCAAAATTTAAAAAAATCAAAAGGGGCACTTGCCATATTTATTGGAATAATACCTATAATTAATATCTTAACGTTGTTTTTGATGAGTGATAATAATCATAGTAATGAAATAATAACCCTATCTAATATATCAATTATTAACTTTATTGGAGTATTTATTCTTCCAATAGTAATATCTATATGTTTATTTGGATATGTTTTTAAAAAGAAAAGTGTTGACTTCGTAAATTCAATGCCAATTAGTAGAAAATCAATATTTATAACTAATACGATTGGTGGTATATCAATATTAGTTATTATGAATTTAATAAATGCAATATTTATATATATATTATCTAATACATTACCTAATTTAATAATACCTATTCCTATGATAATAGATTACTTTATCTTATGGACAGTAGCGTATGTATTTGTCTTCACTGTTTCTAATATAGCAGTAAGTGTATCAGGTAATATGATAACAAGTATTGCTGTTAGTGCCTTAATCTTATTTTTAATACCATACATCCATTTCTTTACTTGTGAAGCGTTGATACCAACTCATAATAACCAATATATTTTAGAGTGTACTAATAAAGAATGTATATCTAATGAATATGATAGTATTTATCCTGAATATGTTGAACTTTCTAAAGAAAATAAATATATGATGACTTTTGGACAAAAGCAATACAAAGTAAGTTATAATATTCCTGCAAATCTTATATTAAATGCTACTAATTATAGTTATTCTAATAATGTTGAAAGACTTTATAATACAACTTCTATTATTAAAACATTTATATTAAGTTTAATATATATTGTAATTGGTTATTTCTTATTTATAAATAGAAAAATGGAAGTATCAGAGACATCATTTAAAAATACAACAGTGCATAATATTGTTAAATGTCTAACTATGGTACCAATTTTATCATTTACTTATTTAATTTTTAAAGAATCATATTTAGATATTATTTCTATCTTAATATTGCTTGTAATAATTATTGCTTATTACTTTATATTTGATTTAATAACAAGAAGGGGGATAAATAATTTTAAATTAAATATTATTACTTTGATTATATATATACCTTTATTTATGTTATTTATGAAAGGTTTAGATGTAATAACAAATGTAAAAACATTCAATGTAAATGATATAGATAGTGTAAATATAGATATTTTAAGTGAAGATACAATAAATCCTATAGTAAGTGAAGTTTATATAGAAGATAAAGATTTTATTACCTACCTTTTAAAAAATAGTGCATATGATAGTTATGAAGTTAAAAATAATGATATTCCATATATAAATGTTAATTTTAAAATAAATAATAAATTATTGTATACACAAATATCATTCCAAAAAGAAGAGTATGAATATATAAAAAATTATTTAAGTAATAATAATGAGTTGAAAAAAACAATAAATAAATTTGAATATAAAGAAACATATGCTATAAAAATTGGTAATTTGGTAGTAAATGAAGAAGAAGTAGAAGAATTATCTAGTTTATGTGATAAATATATACAAGATGAAGTAATTATATCAAATTTAAGTGGACTTAGAATGAATCTTTATAGTTATACTAATCACAAGTTAAATAATTATGAAATAAATACAAATAATAAAGAAATTATTCAAAAAATTATGGAAATAGAGAATAATTATTTAGAAGATAATTTAGATTTATTAAATGGTTATGGAATAGATATTAATGGTAGTATAAATGATGAATATTATGATATTCTTGATGTTAATACAAAAGATTTAATTGATTATGTTAAGAAAGATATTGTTAATAAAATAAATTCTAATTATAACTATGGATATATAAATATAAATGATTATCTTAATGGTAAAAGTTACAGATATTACACTAATGATGTAGAAGGATTAAAAGAATTATTAGAAAAATATAGAGTAGAAGAGGAATATTATTATGATTAATTTAGATTATAGTAGTAGAACTCCAATCTACGAACAAATCGTTAGTGAAATAGAAAGATATGTAGCTTTAGGTATTTTAAAAAGTAAAGATCAAATGCCTTCAATTAGAGAAATGGCTAGTAATTTAGGAATAAATCCAAATACAGTAAAAAAAGCATATAGTATTTTGGAAAGTAAGGGGGTTATTACTAGTTTGTCTACGAAAGGAACATTTATATCTGGAAATATTGATAATGTAAAAGATAGTAAAATAGAAGAAGGAATAAAAGAAATAAAAAATATTATTTCTTCATTAGAGAAGTTAGGAATAACAAAAGAAGAAATACTTAAGAAAGTGGGTAAATAAAATGAAAATATTAGAAGTTAAAAATTTATGTAAAAATTATGGTAAAGGAGATACTTTAGTTAAAGCTTTAGATAATGTATCTTTTGAAGTGGGTGTTGGAGAGTTTGTAGCAATAGTAGGAGCTTCAGGTTCTGGTAAAAGTACTTTATTACATATTCTAGGAGCAGTAGATAGACCTACAAGTGGAACTGTTATTGTAAATGGAACTGATGTATTTAAACAAAATGATAATGACTTAGCTATATTTAGAAGAAGAAAAGTAGGACTTATTTATCAGTTTTACAACTTAATACCAATATTAAATGTAAGTGAAAATATGACATTACCAGTCTTACTTGATGGTAAGAAAGTAGATAAAGAATACTTAAACGAATTAATAGATATATTAGGACTTACTAAAAGAGTATCACACTTACCTAATGAACTTTCTGGGGGACAACAACAAAGAGTTAGTATTGGTCGTGCTCTAATGGCAAGACCAGATATTATTTTAGCAGACGAACCAACTGGAAACTTGGATTCTAAATCAAGTAAAGAAATAATAGATTTATTAAAATTATCTAATACTAAATATAATCAAACAATTATTATGATAACTCACGATATTAATTTAGCAAAATGTGCAAATAGAATTATTACAATTAATGATGGAAAAATAATAAGTGACGAGGCAAATAAAGATGAAAATACTAAATAAACTTACTATAAAACATTTAACTTTAAATAAGAAAAGAACAATTGTAACAATTATTGGAATAATATTATCTACAGCATTAATGGTAGGAATAGGATTATTATTTTCTACTTTTAGTGACTATATGATAAAAGAAATAATTAGTTATAATGGTAGTTATCATGCTGAATTTGTTGGTATTAATAAAGATGATTTTGATAAAATAAAAAGTGATGAATATACCTATATTTATGAAAATAAAATAGGGTTTAGTGAATTTGATAGTCAAAATGAATATAAACCATATTTAGCTATTTTAGGGGTTAATAAAGAATACTTTAATGAATTAAAACTTATTGAAGGCACGTTTCCCAAGAATGATAATGAAATAGTAATATCAGAACATATTAAATCAAATGGGGGAGTTACTTATAATGTAGGAGACTCTATTACATTATCTTATGGTACTAGAAATGTAGATGAAGAAACTACTCTAGAAAATAACGAATATAAGGATGGAGAAACTCTTGATATAATAGGGACTAAAACATATAAAATAGTAGGTATCGTAGAAAGAAGTAATTATGAAGACTATAGTGCTTGTGGGTACTCAGTGTTTACTTTAAATAATGATATTGGTAATAATGCTAACCTTTATTTAACATTTAATAAAACTAAAAATATTATTGATAGAAGTGAAAAGATTGCTTCGCAAATTAATTATTCTAAAGATAAAATAATATATAATGACTCTTTACTTGCAATGTATGGAGAGAGTAGATATAACAATATAAGTAGTATGTTTGTATCAATTTTATCAATAATGTTAGCACTTGTTTCAATTGGATGTATAATTGTTATTTATAACTCTTTTGCAATATCTGTAATGGAAAGAAAGAAACAATTTGGATTATTCTCAAGTATTGGTGCTACTAAAAAACAATTATCACATACTGTATTTTTTGAAGCGTTTATAGTAGGAGCTATTGGAATTATTTTGGGACTCTTTGGAGCTTTCCTTGGAATAGGTATTGTTATAATGATTATGAATAATTTACTTAAAGGTTTACTTGAATATAATTTAGAATTAACTGTAAATCTAACTTACATAATGGTACCAATTTTATTTATGATAGTAGTAATCTTATTATCAGCATTTATTCCTTCAAGAAGTGCTAGCAGGGTATCACCAATTGAAGCAATAAGACAAAATGATGATATAAAAATTAGAGGAAAGAAAGTTAAAACAAATAAACTAGTTGGTAAAATATTTGGAGTAGAAGGAGACCTTGCTCTTAAAAATATTAAAAGAAATAAAAAGAAATATCGTATAACAATAGTATCTTTATTTATAAGTATTGTATTATTTATATCATTTTCCGCTTTTTTAGACTATACTACAAGTGGTGCTGAAGAAATGTTAGGTACTTATGATACTGATATTATGGTATATAAATATAATGAAAATGAAGAATTTGATAAATTAGTAGATGAATTATTACATTCACCAGATATAAATAGTTTTACTAAATATACTTTATCTACTATTGATTTAAAAATAGATAAAGATATGTATACTGATGAATATAAAGAATTATATAAACTTATGTATGATGAAGAATTAAAACAAGTTGACTATGATTATGTAAATTTAATTAAATTAGACGATAAAAGTTATAATGAATATTTAAAAGAATTAGGACTTAATGAAGATAAAATTATTATTTATAATACAATTAGTACTGTAGTATACAATAATGGAAATAGAAAAAATTATAAAGTAAATATTTTTAAAGATAATGCGACATTGAAAGCATGTGATTTAAAAGATTATTATGTAGAAGTAGAAGATCCTGAATATGGAAGTTATTATACTATGACAAAAGATAAAAGTGTTATAGAATCTGCTTGTAATAATAATTTAAATAATATATATATAGCTAATAAAGAATCATCATTATTAGAAGTCTTTGATGGATACCAAGGTATAAAAATAATAGTAAACGAAAAAACGTTTGATTATTTATATAACAATTATAATTCAATCGATTTTTATCCAGAAAATAATAATACAAGTGCTTTAGATGATTATCAAATAGCTATTAGGGCTGATAACTTTACTAATTTAGATAAAATAGGGGAAAAAATAAATGCTACAGATGCTGGACATTATACTAATTTAACCACTAGCATGCAAATGCAAAAGAATTTATTATTAGTAATAAAAATACTAATGTATGGATTTATTGCTTTAGTAACATTAATTGGAGTAACTTCAGTATTTAATACAATTAATACTTGTATTGCTCTTAGAAGACGTGAATTTTCAGTTTTAAGAAGTATTGGTTTAACTAAAAAAGGATTTAATAAAATATTATATTTTGAAAGTTTATTCTTTGGACTTAAATCATTATTATATGCTCTTCCTGTATCATTATTTGTAGTATACTTAATATATATGTCAATGGCAGATGTAGTATCTAATGGATTTATGATTCCGTGGACTAGTATAATAATTGCTGTAATTTCCGTATTTATCATAATATTATTATCCATGTTATATTCATCTAGTAAGATTAAGAAAGATAATATATTAGAACAAATAAGAGATGAAAACATATAAAAAAATATTACTTGTATTAGGTGTAATATTATTAACTGTATTTGTATATGCAATGGGAATAAATTATTATGTTAAATATACTGTTATGGATAGAATAAAAGATACAGACGAGATAAAAGATGTAGATACTATAATAGTTCTTGGAGCAAAAGTGTATGATGATGGTAGACTTAGTTTAATGTTAAAGGATAGATTAGATAAAACTATAGAAGTATATAATAAGTTAGATATAAAAAAAGTAATTGTAAGTGGTGACTCAGAACATAAAGATTATGATGAGACAACTAAAATGAAAGAATATTTAATAAATAATGGTATTCCGGAAGAGAGCATAGTGGTAGATATTTATGGATTATCTACTTATGATAGTATATATAGATTAAAGAATGTTTATGATGTAAATAAAACTATTATAATTACACAAAAATATCATTTATATAGAGCTTTATATATAGCTAATTCTTTAGAAATAGATGTTTATGGAATACCATCTGGTGGAGAAGATTACTTTGGCCAAACGGCTAGAGAATTAAGAGAAATACTTGCAAGAAATAAAGATTTCTTAACTAGTTTATTTAATGTGGAATCTAGTTATTTAGTTGGATAATATATGTTATAAAAGTAAACATGAAATGCCATTATTTGTTTCAATAGAAATAAAGTACGCATTACCATAGATGTTTACTTTTTATATTATATAATTATATATATTATTAAAATCAAGTTATATTGTAATTGTATTGAACTTATTTTTTTATAAATCGTTTGTTAACATTTTTGCTTTTAATTTATTAATATTTATTGAAAAAATATTTTAAATATGATATATTTAAAATAGAAAGGAGAGAAAAAATGAAAAAAGGTTTAAGTGGGTTGTTGGTTTTAGCAGTTGCATTAATGCCTAGTTTGGTAAATGCAGAAGAAGTAGTAGTAAATAATGAAAAAGATTTAAGAAGTTGTCTAGAAGTAAATGATAATGTTTGTAAGTTAGGTACAGATATTACATTAAGTGGTGAAAAAGTTGTTATAGATAATAGTGTAACAATAGATGGTAATGGAAATAATATTTTTGGTGTAAATGAAGATGCATCTATTTATTTTGAAATTATTGATGGGACATTTACAATAAAAAATACAAATGTTAGTAAATTTGGAGGCTCTGTTGATACTGTTTCTAGAAATGGAATATTTAAGATACCATCAGAAGCATCTAAGAATGTTAAATTAATTGCATCTAATTTAAAAATAACTGATTTTAATAGAAGTGCATTTGATTTAAGTTCTGGAACATTTGATTTATCAAATGTTATAATTGATTGTAGTAATTCAAATACTGCTAGTACAATTCTAACTAAGGGTATTTTAGTTGGCGTTGGAACTAATAAAGTTGTTGGAACAATTGCTGATTCTACAATAACTAATTCAGTTTCTAAATATGATGCTTGGAATACTGCAGGTATTGAAGTATATAACAATGCTGAAGTAACTGTTAAAAATGTTAATATAAGCAAAGTTAAATTAGGCGTTAGTGTTGATAATTACTATTATGATACATATGGAGATTCAAAAGTTATAGTTGAAAATTCTACTATTGCTGCGGATCAAGATGCTTTGAGAATTTATAGTAAAGAAGATGCTCAATCTATCGCCAATGTAATTATTAATAGTGGCAATTTTACTGGAAATGTAAAATATGTAAACAAATCTAACAATGATAGTATTATTATTAGAGGTGGTTCTTATTCTACTAATGTAAAAGAAATGGTTGATACTGGATATTTAATTACTGAAAGTAATGGTAAATATGTAGTTACTTCTAATGATAAAATTGAAACAGAAGATGGAAATGTAAGTTTTGAAGGAAATGCTCTTCCTAATGATTGGACATTAGAAGTTATTGAAGAAAAGTTAGAAGATAAAGAAAAAAATGAAATTTTAACATCTGCTAAAGATTTAATTGTAAAAAATGATGGAAATAAATTTATAATTAAAAATGCAGAAATGTTAGGAATTTATGATATAAATGTAAAAGATGGAAATGGTGTTGTCTCTATTGAAGGAACTGATAAGTATAAAATTTCATTTAAATTAGACGAAAAATTAACTTCAAAATATAATTCATTTAAGGTTGTTTACATTGATGAAAATGGAAATGTTAAAGAAACTTATGATGCTACTTTAAATGAAGATGGAACAATTTCTTTTGAGACTACTCACTTAAGTACATATTCTATCATTGGGTATAATGCTGAAGCAATAGAAGCAGAAAATCCAAATACTTTTGATGGTATTGGAATATATGCTGTTCTTGGATTAATATCTTTGATGGGATTAACAATGACAATTTTTAAATCTAAAAGAAAAATGATATAATTTATAACTATGTTTAGAAAGAAAGTGCTAATATACTTTCTTTCTTTTTTATGTTATACTTTTTAAGAGGGATATTATGAAGTTTAAAAAAGTATATATTGAAATAACTAATATTTGTAACTTGAATTGTAGTTTTTGTATTAAAGATAATAGAAGAAAAAAAGAAATGAATATTAATGAATTTGAACATGTTTTAAAGAAGATAGATAAATATACAGATTATATTTATTTGCATGTTAAAGGTGAGCCACTTATTCATAGTAAATTAGATGATATATTGCTGTTAACAAATAAGTATAATAAGTTTGTTAATATTACTACTAATGGTGTCTTTTTAAAAGAAAAAGTAGACATATTGAAAAAATATAATAATATTAGACAAATAAATATATCACTTCATAGTGAAAATAAAAAAATAAATTATATTGAAGATATAATGGAAGCCGTAGATAAATTAAAAAATATATTTATAGTATATAGATTTTGGACTTTAAAAAATAATAAATTAGATAATAAAATGTTAGAATATTTAAATAAAATAAAAGAAAAATATAATATAAATAATAAACTTTATAATGAAATAATAAATGGTAATAATGTAAAGATTAGTAATAATATTTATATAAATAAAGATAAAGAATTTGAATGGCCTGATATAAGTAATAATTATTATAACGAACATGGATTTTGTTATGGACTAAAAAATCAAGTAGGAGTACTTGTAGATGGAACAATAACTATATGTTGTTTAGATTCATTTGGAGTTAGTAATATAGGAAATATATTTAATGAGGATATGGGAAAAATTATTGATAGTGAAAAAGTTAAAAATATTATTAAAGGATTTAATGATAGAAAAGTATACTTAGATATATGTAAACATTGTTCATATAAGGAAAGATTTACAGGATAAACGCATGAGTTTTTGAAACTTATGTGTTTTTTTGTTGTATAATAAAGAAAAGGATAAAGGGATATGAG
>CALVXD010000018.1 GCA_944368815.1 uncultured Bacilli bacterium | reverse complement strand
AATTATACATTATATTTTATAGAGTTCCAACTACTTTACACCACTTATGTACAATTTTTAAGCGATTGCCTTACAACCAAAGAAATGGAATAAATTCCTAAAATTACTAAAAAAATGCGGATATTCGCATTACTTAAATATTTAATGAATAATTTATTATATTATATATATCTTCTGTTGTATATATAACTATTTTATCTATTTTAAAGTTACCACTTCTAAGTTTGCTTATTTCATTATCTAAATTATATTCTTCTAAAATTATAATACATTTTTCTATATATTCATTTAAACTATCTATATAATTATTATTTTTTATTTTAATGTTATTTATTTTTTCTAAGACATAATTATTATAATTATTAACTAGTTTTATATCACTAATTAAATATTTATTCCAATCAATATTTATAAAAATACTTTTATATTTACTAAGAGAACTCTCTTTCATATCAATCGTATAACTATTATAATACTCATTCTTATTTTCAATAAATGCTTCAACTACTTTAGGTCTATTTATTTTATTAACTATAATTAAACACATAAAAAGAAAAATAACTAGTAAATACCTTTTCATAACATCACCATTTTTAGTATTACCAATTATTTTCTTATTATAAAATTAATTAACGATTTTTGCCTGTTTTGATAAAGCATTTTTAGCAGCTTCTTGTTCTGCTGCTTTTTTACTATTTCCTATTCCTTTTCCCATAATTATTCCATCTACTTTAACTTGACAAGTAAATACTTTTTTATGAGCAGGACCTTTTTCATCAATTATTTCATATATAACACTTTTTTTAACAGTTTGAACTAGTTCTTGCAAATTAGATTTATAATCTTGTAAGAAATCTATCTTTTTATTAATATAAGGTATTATAATATCTAAAACTAACTTTTTTGTAAATTCAAAACCTTGATCTAAATATAAAGCTGCAACAAAGGCTTCAAAAACATCTGCTAAAATTGTATTATTAGCTTCTTCTCCACTTCCTAGTCTAATATCTTCAACAAAGTTTAAATCAGTAGCATAAGTAGCAAGAGCATTTTCACATACATACCCTGCTCGCATCTTAGTCATTATACCTTCTTCTAAATGTCTTTCTTTATATAAATAATCACTAATAATAAGTTCAAGTACAGCATCTCCTAAAAATTCTAATCTTTCATAATTAGCAAATCCGGGATTTTCATTACTATAAGAAGTATGAGTAAATGCTTGTAAATATAAATTTATATTAGTAGGATTAAAATCAAATTTATTAAAAATTTTCATAAATACCTCCTGTTTCCTTATTATTATAACACTTTTTCCCATTCCTTACAAAATAAAATTAAAGTTATAGACAAATAAGTAAAAATAATGTAAAATAATATATGTGATTAATATGAAAAAAGTATTAATAAAATTAATTAGGATTTATCAAAAAGTTCCAGGAAATTTTCATAATTATTGTAGGCATTACCCAACATGCTCTGAATATGCTATTATTGCAATAGATAGATTTGGAAGTATTAAAGGAAGTTTTCTTGCAATTAAAAGAATACTTAAATGTAATCCGTTTGGAACTTATGGTTATGATCCTGTACCAATGAAAGAAGGAAAAGAATGAAATTATTTAAAAAAGGGTTGTTACTAGGAAGTGTATTATTTTTATTATCAGGATGTTTTTTCAAAAGAGATTCAATGGAAGATATAACTATTTATACTACATCTTACCCAATTAATTATTTAGTAGATTACTTGTATGGAGATAATGCTAAAATTAATAGTATATTCCCTACTGGTGTTAATATAGATGAATTTGAAATTTCTGATAAAAAAGTTAAAGAATACTCAAACAGTGATTTATTTGTTTTTAACAGTTTAGATATTGATAGAGATTATGCTGTTAAATTAATAAATAAAAATGAAAAATTAAAAATAATAGATGTATCTATGGGAATGAATTATGAATATGATGTTCATGAATTATGGTTAAATCCTTATAATTATTTAATGATGGCGCAAAACTTAAAAAACAGTTTGAATACTTATATTAGTAATCCTTATTTAACTGAAGAAATAGAAATAAATTATGAAACTTTAAAATATGAATTATCTAAATTAGATGCAACCTTAAAAGAATTAGCAATAGAAGCAAGTTATAAAACAATTGTTGTTGATAATGATTTATTTAAATTTTTAGAAAAATATGATATTAGAGTTATATCACTTGAAGAAAATGAAAATTTAACTGAGCCTGTTATCAATGAAGTTAAAAAATTAATTGATGATGGAGATATTAAATATATATATTCCATTACTAATGAAAGTAATGATACTGTAAAATCATTATTAGAAGGTTATGATATTGAACTTATAACTATTAACGATATGAGAAGTGTTGATGGTGGTGTTACTAATACCAATGATAGTTATTTAACTATTATGAATAATAATATTGAATTATTAAAAAAAGAATTATTAAAGTAGTTTACTCACATAATTCTTTTTTTAATATAATATAATTATATTAAAATTCCATAAACATTAAGCTTATCTGTATCCGTTATTTTTACCTTTACTATTTCATTGTTCTCTACTTTACTATTCAATATAACAGGTATAAAGTTAGATGTATGTACTACTACTTTACCATCATGTCTTACTTCAGTAACACCTTCATACATTTTACCGATATTATTTTTATAATATTCTTCTTCCATTTTATTGGATAGTTCTATTACTTTTTTAACTCTTTCTTTCTTGATATTTCCATCTACTTGATTATCCATAATAGATGCTTTTGTTCCATCTCTTTTTGAATATGGGAAAGTATGAATGTGCATAAAACCTATTTCTTTTAAAGTATCCATTGTTTCATTAAATTCTTCTTCACCTTCATTTGGAAAACCTACTATTAAATCAGTAGTTATAGATATATCATCTCTTACTTTTTTTATTTCTTTTACCCTATTAATGAAGTATTCTTTATTATATCTTCTATTCATAAGTTTTAAAATCTTATTACTTCCTGATTGAAGTGGTATATGTAAGTGAGATGCAATAATTTTATTTTCTTTCATTAATTCAAGTATACCATCAGTTATTTCATTTATTTCAATTGAAGATAGTCTTATACGATATAGTCCCTCTACCTTTACTATTTTTCTAAGTAGTGTCTCTAAATTACTATTTATATCCATACCATATTTACCTGTATGAATACCTGTTAAAACTATTTCTTTATATCCTTTATTAACTAAATTTGTAATTTCACGAATAACATCTTCTTCTTTTTTACTTCTAATATTACCTCTTGCATAAGGAATAATACAGTAAGCACAGAAAGCATTACAACCATCTTGAATTTTTACAAAGGCTCTTGTATGTGTTTCAAATCCTAGAATTTCCATATTTTCAAAATTAACATTACTTAAATCATATACTCTTTTAATTTGTTTTTTATTTTCTATATATTCATGAATAATATCTACAATCTTTGATTTGTCTTTATTTCCTAATATAATATCAGCAGGTATTTCTTCTTTACCTATTTGACTATAACAACCCATTACTACAATTATCGCATCACTATTCTTTCTTCTTGCCTGATGAATAATCTTTCTACTTTTTCTATCGCTTTCATTAGTAACCGTACAAGTATTAATTATATAGATATCTGCAATATCATCAAAAGAAACTATTTCGTAATTATTTTTTTTTAGTAAAGATATTACATACTCACTTTCATATATGTTTACTTTACATCCTAAGGTATATATTGACGCTTTCATTTTTATCACCTACTACTATAATTTTCTAAATAATCTTTTTGCATTTTCATCTAATTGGCTTTCTAAATTTTCATGTGAATATCCCTTTAACTCTTTTATACGATTGAAAACTTGTTTACCATCATTTATAGGATTCATACTCATATATGGATAATCTAATTCTATTAAAATATTTTCAATAGGAGTTAATTTAATAACTTCTAAAGATTTTTTCGCATTTACCCTTGTAATCGGAGTTGCAAAAGATAAATATCCTCCTAATTTTATTATTTCTTTTGCTATATCTATATCCGGTTGAAAACAATGAAATACAAAACTATATAAAGGGTATACATCTTTAAATATTTTTAGTACCCTTTCATTAGAATTTTTGGAATGAATTATAATAGGTAATTCTAAGAAATTTGCAAGTTCTATTTGTTTAATGAATCTTTCTCTTTGTAAAAGGAAATCTCCATCTGTATCCAATCCAATTTCTCCAATTGCCACTACTTTATCAGTTATTCTTAATTTTAATAAATCTTCAATATTTCCATTATGCAAAGGATGAATTCCAATTGTTGCATAAAATTTAGGTTCTCTTTCACTTATTTCAATTGCCTCTTTACTAGTTTCATAATCTAAACCAACATTAATAACTTTATTTAAATAGTTAATATTATTAACTCTAATTATTTCATCTCTTAAATTCTTTAAATCTTTAGAATTAAAATGTGCATGAGTATCTATCATATTATGTCCTCCCTAAGTAATGTTATTTTATCACGATTAAAATCTTATATCAAGTAATTATAAAATTACATTTTGACAAAATAATTATTTTATGATAATATGTATACAGATGAAGGAAACTTCATATAATAAAAGAGACATTGATTGCAACTCAATGTTTACTCCGTTTTGGGTAAACACCGAATATTATTTCGGTGTTATTTTTTATTTGGTTTTAATAGCAATAATAGTATATAGAATTACTATTAAGACAAGAACTAATAGTTCCAACACAAACCTCCTGTATAAATATTTATGTGCATTAGAACCACCTCATTATGTATAAAATTAAAGAGTAAACACTTGTATCTTTATCTCTAAAGCAATAGTAACACATAATTAACAAAAAGTATGTAACAGATTCAGTTACATTAAATTCAAATTAAACTATTGTTAAAAACAAAATTTTATGGTAGTATGTATATAGATGAAGGAAACTTCATATAATAAAAGAGACATTGATTGCAACTCAATGTTTACTCGATTTTGTTTGTAAACACCGAATATTATTTCGGTGTTATTTTTTATTTTGTTTTAATTGCGATAATAGTATATAGAATTACTATTAAGGCAAGAACTAATAGTTCCAACACAAACCTCCTGTATGAATTTTTATGTGCATTAGAACCACCTCCCTATTGTGAATTAAGGAGTAAACACCGATATCAACATCTCTAAAGCAATAGTAACACATAATTAACAAAAAGTATGTAACAGATTCAGTTACATTAAATTCAAATTAAACTATTGTTAAAAACAAAATTTTATGGTAGTATGTATATAGATGAAGGAAACTTCATATAATAAAAGAGACATTGATTGCAACTCAATGTTTACTCGATTTTGTTTGTAAACACCGAATATTATTTCGGTGTTGTTTTTTATTTGGTTTTAATTGCGATAATAGTATATAGAATTACTATTAAGACAAGAACTAATAATTCCAACACAAACCTCCTGTATAAATATTTATGTGAATTAGAACCACCTCATTATGTATAAAATTAAGGAGTAAACACTTGTATCTTTATCTCTGAAATAATAGTAACACATAATTAACAAAAAGTATGTAACACATTTGTTAACATTAAAAATATTAAATAGCAATAATTACATTTCTTAAAGTTTCAAATTAAGTGTTTTTTTTTATACAAATAGTAGTTTTATAATTATAAGTATTAAAATTAATGAAAAAAGAGATAAATTACTTATCCCTTAATTCTGCTTTTAACTTAGTTTCTACTTCATTAATTATCTTATTAAATACAACATTTACTTCTTCTTCAGTAAGTGTTTTATTATAGTCTTCAAAAGTAAGATTAAACGCTAATGATTTCTTATCTTTAGCTATATTATCTCCTTTATATAGATCAAATACATTTATGTTAGTAAGAAGTCTTCCCCCTGCTTTTTTAATTACTTTAGTAATATCTTCACTAGTAATATTCTCGTTTACTATAAATGCTAAATCTTTACTTATTGTAGGATACTTATTTAATTCTTTAAATTTTATTGCTCTTACTTTTTTGCCATATAACTTATTTAAAGATATTTCACATACATAAATGTTATTCTTGCTTGTACTCGGATGAATCTTACCAAAGTATCCAACTGCCTCATTATCAATAATAATTTCACTATTTACTTTAGGATGTATTTCTTTAGGCAAATTATCTGATAACTTAAATGTATATCTATTAGTAAGTCCTAAATAATCTAAAATATTTTCTACTAATCCTTTTACTAAATAATAGTCTATTTGTATGTTATTTTTATTCCATGAATTAGATATATAATTACCAGTTATACCAAAACTAATTTTAGTATCTTCTTCATAACTATTATCATAAGTATTAGCAATTTCATATAACATAACATCATTATTTTTTCTAGAAATATTATATTCAATCATTTTTAACATACTAGAAAGTAAACTTTGTCTTACAATACTTTTATCAATATTCATTGGTCTAAGTAATTTTATTTCATCCTTAAAGTTATATCTAAACATACTATTTTCTTCTTCACTAATTAATGTATAAGTTCTAATTTCATTAAATCCTAGTGCTCTTAATCTTTTAGATATATCTTTTCTGAATTTAGTTTTTGGTGCATATACACCTTTTTTAGTTCTAACTAAAGGTAGGGTTGCTTTAATATTATCATAACCGTATATTCTTCCAACTTCTTCAATAATATCAGCTTTATTTTCTTCAACATCTACTCTTCTATTAGGTATTGTAACAATAAATTTATCTTTATCAATTTTATATGTAAAACCTAGACTATCAAGTGAACTTGTAACATCACTACTATTTAATGTCATTCCTAACATTAGATTAATTTCATCAAGAGTTACTTCTACTACTTTTTCTTTTTTTATAGTTTTATCATGTGTTAAAGTACCTTCTAATATTGTACCTCCAGCATACTTTTCAAGTAAGTGACATGCTCTTTCTATTGCTAAATTACAGTATTCATAATTAAGTCCTTTTTCATATCTAAGTGATGCTTCACTTCTTAAATCTAATTTTATTGAAGTATATCTTACATTATAAGGATTGAATATTGCACTTTCTATCAAAATATTTTTAGTATCTTCTTCAACTTCTGTATTAAGTCCTCCCATAACTCCAGCAATACATACTATTTTATCTCCATCAGTAATTACAATATCATCACTATTTAAGACTCTTTCTTTATTGTCTAATGTAATTACTTTTTCGTTATCATGGGCCATTCTAACTAATATTTTATCTCCTAGAGTGTCTTTATCAAAGAAATGAAGTGGTTGCCCATATTCTAGCATTACATAGTTAGAAATATCTACAACATTATTAATACTTCTCATACCAGCACTTTCAAGTCTTCTTTTAATAAATTCAGGGCTTGGTCCAACTTTTACATTAGTAACCATTTTAGCATTATACATAGTACAGTTTTCAGTATCTACTTTTATTTCAAAATAATCTTTAATATTATCTTTTACTGGCTTAGTATCTATACTAGGTAAAGTAACTTTAGTATTTAATACTGCTGCTACTTCATAAGCAAAAGGTATATGATTATTACAATCAAATCTATTAGGATTTAAGTCTAGTGTATAAATAGTATCATCTAGTCCTAAATATTTAATCGGATTTTCTCCAACTGGAGCGTCATTATCAAGCTCATGTATTCCTTTATTATATGTCTCTTCTGTTTTTTCTTCTAGTCCCAGTTCAAATAAAGCACATATCATTCCATTTGATTCTACTCCACGAATTTTACTTTTCTTTATTTCAAAGTTTCCTGGAAGGATTGCACCTGGTAAAGCCACTATTACTTTTAAATCTTTTCTGACGTTTGTTGCTCCACATACTATTTGAGTAATTTCACTTCCAACGTCAACACTACATACATTTAAGTGATCAGAATCTGGATGTGCAGTTACTTCTAATACATGTCCTATTACTAAATTATCTATATTTCTACTTTCTACTTTTTCAATATTTATTCCTGTTTTAGTTATTTTATCTGCTAGTACTTTTAAATCTATATCTTTAGTATCGACATAGTCTTTAACCCAATTCATACTTATCATTATAACACATCCCTTCTGTTAAATTGTTCTAGTATTCTAATATCTTGTGGTGTATAGAATGTTCTAATATCAGTAATTCCATACTTAAGCATAGCAAGTCTTTCTATTCCAAAACCAAAAGCAAAACCAGAATGAACCTTAGGATCATAACCACAATTAGAAAGTACTTTAGGATGTACCATTCCTGCTCCCCCTACTGTTATCCATCCTGTTCCTTTACAAATATTACATCCTTTTCCTTCACAGTTAAAACATGATATATCAAGTTCTACTGAAGGCTCTGTAAATGGATAAAATGATGGCCTAAATCTTGTCTCACGTTTTTCTCCAAATAAATGTTTAGCAATTATATCAAATGTTCCTTTTAAGTCTGATAGTGAAATATCTTTATCAATTAATAACCCTTCCATTTGTGTAAATTGATGAGAATGTGTTGCATCATCATCATCTCTTCTATATGTTTTTCCAGGACAAATAATTCTAATTGGACTTTTTTCCTCATTAGCTAGCATTGTTCTTACTTGTACTGGTGAAGTTTGACTTCTAAGAAGCATCTCATCATCTTTAATATAAAAGGTATCTTGTGCATCTCTTGCGGGATGTCCTTTAGGTAAATTAAGTAGTTCAAAGTTATATAGGTCTTTTTCTACTTCCGGACCTTCTACTACATCATATCCCATTGACATAAGTAATTCTTCTAATTCTTCAATCAATTTTTCTAAAGAATGTGGAGCTCCTACACTAACTTTAGTAGAGGATAAAGTTACATCAATGGCATCTGCTTCTAATTGTTTATTTATTTTTTCAATTTCTAATTTTTCTTTTATTTCTTCATATTTAGCATTGAATAAAGTCCTTATTTCATTTACTTTCATTCCAAACTCTTTTTTCTCTTCGTTAGGAATATCCCTTATCATTGAATTAACTTCTGTAATTAATCCTTTCTTTCCTAAAAATTCTACTTTTAATTCATTTAATTCTTGTAATGAATTAACACTTTTCATTTTTTCATCTATTAATTTTTTAATTTCTTCTATTTTATTCATAACATTTCCTCCTTATACATTTTCTAACATCATTATAACTTCTTCTTTAGTTAGTTTTTTTTCATATTCTTTGATTTTCTTTATAAAACTATTATGTGATTCTGTTAATTCTTCTAACATATCATAAACTACTTTATCAATATTATGTATTCCATATTTTACTAAATATTTAATATTTAAATCAACATCTATATAATTATCTTCAAGTAGTTTTAATATATAATCACTTTTATTATTTAATATATCCTTAAATGTTTTATTAGATATATGTCTAAGTAAATAATCTATTCTATATTTTAACTCTTCTTCCATTTTACCTCCACAAAAAAAGACGATACCATAAAAGGACGACATTGCCGCGGTACCACCTTTTTTATAACCTAAGTTATCACTTGAATCTTAACGCGATTAACGATTAAACTAAAGGGTGAATTCATATTTTATAACTTACTTCCTCTCACCTTACGAAGCTCTCTTTAAAGTTATATTGTAAATACTACTATTTCCTTATTTTCGTTTTAATAATCTCTTACATTTTTTCTCTATATCACTGTCTGTAATTTTTTTTGAATTTGTTTTATCCCATAAGTCAGAAGTTAATTTATATCTATTTAAAAATCTATCAATAGAGACAATAGAATCTCTATTTTTAAAATATTCTACTCTATTTATATCTATTCCACTATTAGCATAAATTTTTAGATACTCTTCATCACTAAATTTAGTTACATATATTGGATCTATAAACAATAGATTTCTTAAAGTGCCAAGATCCAATTCTTTTTGAGTAACTGTATCAGTAAAAGCACCTCTAAATAGTGTATCTAACAAGTCAAACATTTCATTACTAACATTGTCATGGGTTTGTCTGTATTCAAAACGATATCTAGGAAAAGACTCTAAATTTATTTTTACACTTTCCAATATACATGAAAACAAATTCTTTGTACAATATGTACTACAATCAAATTTAAATATATCTATTAAATTAGTATAACCTTTATCTTTATTTATCATTTCAGGGTATATTTTTATCAATGATTTAAAGATTTCTTTTATTAAATTTTCATTATCTCCCACTAATAAATTATCATATACATAAGTAGGAATATTATCAACTTCATCTATCTTATAACATTCCCACATAGTAACTTCTAATAATTTAGCAATAAGATAATCATAAAATATTTTATCATCACTAACAAAAGTCCTTAAATACTCTAATTCCTTTTTAGTAGGAATATATATATCATTATTTCTTTTCACCATGTTCCCCCTTTTATTAATAATTTATTTTCTTTGTCTTATTATTTTTTTACACTGTTTTTCATATTCTTCATCGCTTAATTTTTCGTTATAAATTCGTGTCAATATATTAGAATCAAATTTATATCTACTAACAAAGCTATTAATGGCTAATATAGCATCAAATTTTTTTAAATATGCTATATCTTTTTGCGTAACTTTCATGTTAGCATATATTCTTAAATATTCTTCATCACTAATTTTAGTAATATATATAGGATCTATATATATTAAACTTTGTAACATTTGAACATTTTTGATATTTTTAAAATCTATTTGTCCTCTAAAGATACTATCAATTTGATTCTTTAATCCAAGCCTTGCAGCTGCATCATATCTACGATATTCAAAGCGATATCTTGGAGACACTTCTAATCTTTTCCTTACAATTTCTAAAAGTTCTTTTTTTCCAAAATTTTGACAATTTAATTCTTCTATTCTTATTTTATTGTCGTTTTGAGTCAATTCACAAATAGCTAATGCTCTCTTTTTCTCTCCAAGTGGCAACCTTTCTAATACTATTTCTGGATACATTTTAACTAATGCTTTTAGCATTTCTAATCCCAATGCAATATTGCTTTCAAAAATAAATGTATCATACATATCAATTGGAACTTCTTCAAATCTATTTGTTTGATAAAAACCCCATAAATCATATTCAAAATATTTAGCCACTATATAATCATACATTGTTTCTTTATTATCAACAATTTTACTTAATTCTGCATATTCTGTTTCCGTCGGAACATAAATATTATTAATTGCTCTTAACATACCAAAACCTCCCTGTTATAAATTAAATAGTCATTAATTCTTCTTCTTTTTCTTTTAATTTTTCATCTACTATTTTATTATATTTATTAATTAACTCTTGAACTCTTTCATTACCTCTTTTTTCTTCATCTTCAGGAAGGCCTAATTTCTTTATATCAGCATTTCCTTCTTGTCTTATATTTCTAAGAGCAATTTTACCTTCTTCAGCCATTGCCTTTACTTGTTTTACAAGTTCTTTTCTTCTATCTTCAGTAAGTGCTGGAATTACAATAAATACACACTCCCCATTATTATTAGGAGTAACTCCTAAATTAGCTTCAAATATTGCTTTTTCTATAGCATTTAATGTACTTCTATCAAATGGTTTTATTGATAATTGTCTAGCCTCTGGAACAGAAATATTAGCTAATTGTCTAATTGGAGTTGGAACTCCATAATATTCAACCATAACACCATCTAGCATTGAAGGATTAGCCCTTCCTGCTCTTACATTAATAAATCTTTTTTCTAAAGATTCAATTGCCATATTCATTTTCAATTCTACTTCTTCTAAAATATTTTCCATATAACTCTCCTTTTATAAATATAATTCTATCATAATTTTTTTTATTTATAAATCTTTTTTACAATTGTTTTATTTTTTTAAGAGAAACATACATACAATTCTCACGATATTTACTAATTTCTCCTTCTATCTTATTTAAAATTTTTTCCATTTGCTTATTTTTTCTTACCAAACTATTATTTTTTGTTTTTTCCATAACTTGGTTATAAAAATCAGATCCTAATAAAGTAAAACAAGAAGATAACATTGAGTATAAAATTAACGATCTATTTTTATCTAAAGTGACATTACTGTTTTCACTTATAACAAGTTTAATCAAAGAATCCTTTAGTATATTATATCTTGTATCATCAACTTCTAAAATATCAGAAATTAATTTAGAGTTTAAGTACACCAAAGATATATTACTAGAATCTTCTAAATCTTTTTCATTACCTATACTACCAAAAGCAAAAATCAAATCTGATTGAAATTTATTTATATAATCTAAATAATTACTATCTTCTTTTTTTAATTGTTCTAAAGAAGATAGTAATAACAAAATAAAATCTTTGACAAAATAACTATCTATAATATCATCAATATCATAATTATAGTCCTCTTCTCCAAAAACATAGTCATATTCATCGTCATATTCTTCATCACATTCTTCGTCATATTCTTCGAAGAATTCTTCTTCTACATCATCAAAATCATTTTTTTTGCTTATAATATTATCAAACAAATATCCTGTAATACTTTCATCTAATTTATTTAGTATTCTTTTATATATAATATTATTTTCTAATTCAGAAAAATAATCTAATTTAAAATTAAAACTTTTAACATTATATCTTTGTTTCAAATAATTTATAATATCAAATATTAATCCTGTATTTCCCTTAAATTCATCATAAACATTATCTTCTACTTTTAACATTACTTCATATTGTTTTGATAACAAATAATAATCTTGGCTATCCTTATCTGATTTTCTCATTTGTTCTTTTAATATATATATGTTTTGGCTAGCTTCTATCATTCTACTTAACAACTCAAACTTATACTCTATTTCATTCATACTACCACTTCCACACAACAAGTTAATTATAACACTTAAGTTAATAAAAAAAAAGAATTATTGATAAGTTTCTTTTAATAATTCTTCTAAATTTACAATTTTTAATCCTTTTTTATATATATTATTATAAACATATATAAATTCTTTTACATTTTTATTATTGTTTTCTATAAGAATTATATTACCAGAACTTAAATTTTTATTAATTTCACTATATGCATTAGACAATACATTTGTTGGTTTAATAGTATGCATTTTATTATTTGAACATTCATCTATTACTTTATTTTCACTAGTCAAGCAATATAATGAACTATTTAAATTATTTTTTATTAAATTATTTAATAAAGTCAAATTATCATCGGTATATTCACCATAAGGATATATATTGTATTTTGTTTTTTTTATTTTATCCATATTATTAGATAAAGTTTTATAATCAATAAATATATTTATATTATAACTTTTATCGATATTGTTTAATATGTTATTAAGTTCGTTTTCATTTGTTACAGTAAAAACTATAGATACTGCTTTTTTATTAGGATTGCCTCTAACTATATATTTATCATATACATTACTTAAACTGTTACTAGGAGGTATTTCTTTATATATTAAATAACTATCTTTAAACATTCCTAATTCTTTCATATTATTATAACTTTTTTCAGTATCTACTACTTTACCATTTATTCCAGGTATTATAGAATTATCTTTTATATTTGCTTCAATAACATCTACTTTATATTTATCTTGTTCTTCTTTTATTTTTATCATAATAGGATCTTGTTCGTTAACTACAGTTATTACTTGTTCTGTATAAAAAAAACTAAAACATATTAAGGTAATAAGTCCAATAGTTTTAACTATATCCTTCATTGTATCACCTAGTTAAATATATGTTTTAGTAATATTTTTATTATTTATTAGAAGATTCTTTTTTATCTTTTTTTAATAGTTCTTTTCTAGATAAATTTAATTTACCTTTTTTATCATATCCAGTTGCTACAGCAATTATTTCGTCTCCTACTTTAACAACATCTGATGGCTTATCTACTCTCTTATCGTCAAGTTGAGATACGTGAATTAACCCTTCACATCCTGGCCATAATTCAACGAAAGCTCCAAAGTCATGAATATCTACTACTTTACAAGTATAAATTTTACCTATTTCAACTTCTCGTGCAACGTCTTCAATCATTTTTATTGTTTTATCAATTATTTCTTGATCTGAATGATATACAATTACTCTTCCATCATCTTCAATATCTACTTTAACTGCATCTTTATCATTTACTGATTTAACATTAGAACAGTCTAAGATAATTTTGGTAATCATATCTCCTCCACGGCCAATTACATCTTTAATCTTCTCTGGATTAATATGAATTTGAGCTATTTTAGGAGCATATTTGCTAAGTTCTTTTCTAGGTTCTTTAATTGCACCTTCCATAACATCTAATATTTGCATTCTCGCTTTTTTAGCTTGCGCTAAAGCTTCACTTAAAATTTGTTTAGTTACACCTTTGATTTTTATATCCATTTGCATTGCACAAATGCCTTTTCTTGTACCCGCTACTTTAAAGTCCATGTCTCCCATATGATCTTCAAGTCCTTGAATATCTGTTAATATTGTATATTTATCGTCTTTAGTAATAAGTCCCATCGCAATACCCGCAACTGGTGCTTTAATTGGAACACCTGCTGCCATTAAAGACATACATCCAGCACAAATACTTGCTTGAGAAGATGATCCATTACTTTCAAGTACTTCTGATACTACTCTTATTGTATAAGGAAATTCTTCTTCAGATGGAATTACTTGTGATAATGCTCTTTCCCCTAGGGCACCATGTCCAATTTCTCTTCTTCCTGGAGCTCCATATCTTCCTGTTTCTCCTACTGAAAATGCTGGGAAGTTATAATGATGCATAAATCTTTTTTCATCTTCAATTCCAAGGCCATCTAATATTTGATGTTCTCCTAACGCTCCTAATGTAGTTACTGATAATACTTGAGTTTGACCTCTTGTAAATAATGCTGAACCATGAGTTCTTGCAAGTAAATCTACTTCCGCAGAAAGTGGTCTTATTTCATCCATTGCTCTTCCATCAGGTCTAATATGCTCTTCTGTTATTAATCTTCTTACTTCAGACGCTTCAATATTATCTACTATTTTACTAACATCTTTTAATATGTTTTCTAAGTTTTCATCAGTTTCATATCTCTTTGTAAATTCTTCGATGCTATCTTCTTTTACCTTATCAATTGCAGCATATTTTTCAATTTTATCTTTAATTTGAATTGCTTCTAACATCTTAGAAGTTGCAAATTCTTCTACTTCTTTAACTAACTCTTCATCTAGTTTAGCAAGTTCTACTTCTATTTTTTCTTTACCTACACTTTTAATTATTTCTTCTTCAAAATTAATTAATTCTTTAATGGCCTCATGTCCAAACATAATGGCATCAACCATATCTTCTTCACTTACTTCTTTACTACCAGACTCAACCATGTTAATTGCATCTTTAGTTCCTGCAACATTTAAAATAATGTCACAAAGCTCTGTTTCTGCTGCTTTTGGATTTATAACAAATTCTCCATTAAGTCTACCTACTATAACTCCTGCGACTGGATCATCAAATGGTATTTCACTTATACATAGTGCAAGTGATGATCCTAAAAGGGCTGTCATTTCTGGTGTATTATCTTGATCTACTGATAATACAGTACTAATTACTTGTACTTCGTTTCTAAAACCTTCTGCAAATAAAGGTCTAATTGGTCTATCAATAAGACGAGAAGCTAATGTTGCTTGATCTGTGGGTTTACCTTCTCTTTTAATAAAGCCTCCTGGTATTTTACCTACAGAATATAATTTTTCCTGATAATTAATTGTAAGTGGAAAGAAATCAGCAGTACTAGCATTTTTGCTCATTACGCTAGCAGAAAGTACAGCCGTATCTCCATATCTTACAAGTACTGAACCTGATGCTTGTTTTGCAAGTTGTCCTGTTTCAACAATTATTTCTCTTCCCCTGAAATCTAACTTAAATACTTTTTTCTCTGTTTCCATATTTACCTCTTTTCTAAAAATAAAGACACTCAAAAAAGAGTGCCTATCATTTTAAATTTATTTTCTAAGTCCTAACTTAGCTACTACTTCACGATATTTCTTAACATCTGTTTCAATTAAGTAGTTAAGTAAACTTCTTCTTTTTCCAACTTTCATTAAAAGTCCACGTTTAGAATGTTTGTCTTGTGGATGATTTTTTAAGTGTTCTGTTAAAGCATTAATTTCATGTGTTAAAATTGCGATTTGTACTTCTGAAGAACCTGTATCTTTTTCATCCCTAGCAAATTCTTTAATAATTTTTTCTTTTTCTACTTTACTTAAAGCCATGTTATTTACCTCCTTTTAATTATTTGACTCCTATAATCATAGTAATACGTAAGGAGTACGTAATACCAAGAATTAGGTACAACATAATAATACATTATATTTTATGTTTTGACAAGTGTTTTTATCTAATTTCTTCTATTTTCATGAAATTAGTAACACTAATATTTTTCTCTATTGGAATACCACCAGATAGTATTACAATATCTCCTTTATTTAAATTAAATATTTCTTTTGCTTTTACTACACAATCATCTAGTAATTTATCTGTTGTTTTTTCAATTGGTATAATTGTTGGATATACTCCAAAATTAAGTGCTAAACTATAAGCAACATTCTCATTTGGGCAAGTCGCTAAGATAATAGAATTTGGTCTTAAATTACTTATTTTTCTTGCTGTATATCCACTTAGTGTAGCTGCTACTATTACTTTTACATCAAGAGCGTTTGTTGCAGCATCAATTGAAGCTGCTACAGTTGATGGAATATCTTTTGCATAGTGAGCATTGATTTTTTCTTCATAATCAAAATATTTTTCATTTGCTTCACAAATACTAGCCATATGTCTAACTGCTTCAACTGGATACTTACCTGTAGTAGTTTCTCCACTTAACATTACAGCATCAGTTCCTGATAATACAGCATTAGCAATATCACTTACTTCTGCTCTAGTTGGTCTCATGTTTTTCTTCATTGATTCTAACATTTCGGTTGCAACAATAGCAATTTTACCATTTTCACGACATTTTAAAATGATATTCATCTGAGTGATTGGTAATTCTGCCATTGGAACTTCTACTCCTAAGTCCCCTCTTGCTACCATTATTCCGTCACTTACTTCTAATATAGATTCTAAGTTTTCTACTCCAGTAGTACTTTCTATCTTAGAAATTAATTTTAAGTCTTCTCTATTATTTTCCTTTAATATTTTTCTTACTTCTAATACATCTTCTTTAGTTGATACAAAAGATAATGCTAAAAAGTTTCCATCATGGTTACAAGCATATACTATATCATTATAATCGTCTTCACTTATGAATGGAATATCTAGATGAACTCCTGGAACACTTAAACTTTTTTTATTTCCAAGTACTCCACCGTTAATAATTTTACAAGTTACTCCATCTTCTTCTTTAGAAATAACTTCTATTTTCATAAGTCCGTTTTCAAGTAAAACAATATCCCCAACATTTAAACTATCAATAGCACTAGGATGATTTACAGAAAATCTTTCTTCATTTCCTAATACATTTTCTTTAACCATTCTAATTATTTTTCCTTCTGTTAATGTTATTTCATTATTTTCTAACATTCCGTTTCTAAATTCTGGCCCTTTAGTATCATATAATATACCAATATATTTACCAGTATTTTTTCTTACTTCCTTTACTGTTTTTACAACATTTACTTTTTCTTCTTCTGTTGCATGTGAAAAATTAATTCTAGCAACATTCATTCCTGCTTCTACCATTTTTGTCATAGTATCAACACTACAACTAGCAGGTCCTATACTACATATAATTTTTGTTTTTTTCATACTTCTTTTTCACCCCGAGCCATAATTATAGCATAAATTATTTTATTTGTCACTATTTTTTTTGCTCATATGATAATAGTTCTTTTAATTCTTTTTCTGTTAATTTAGATATAACATTTTTATCCATATCTTCTCCTTCAATTACCTTATCACTAAGCATTTTCTTCTTTTGTTGAAGTTCTAATATTTTCTCTTCAATTGTACCCTTAGATACTAATTTTATTACTTCTACATTATTCTTTTGTCCTATTCTATGAGCTCTATCAGTTGCCTGACTTTCTGCTTGTGGATTCCACCATAAATCTAAGTGAATTACAACATCAGCACTAGTTAAATTAAGCCCTGTACCACCTGACTTTAACATAATTAAGAATACATTAGTATCATCACTATTAAATCTATCAACTAGTTCCATTCTTTTTTTACTACTAACAGAGCCATCTATTGTATAAGAAGTTATACCGTTTTGATTAAATTCTTTTCTAACTAAATCTAGTGCGGTTCTAAATGATGTAAATAAAAGTATTTTATGTCCATTACTTACATATTCTTTTACTACACTTATAAGAGTATCTATCTTATTAGAGCCATCTTTATAGTTTTCATATACAATTCTAGGATCTATACAAAGTTGTCTTAATTTAACTAATAATTGTAATATTAAGAATCTTGCTTTTGATATACCTTCAGTATGTAAAATGCTGTCAAATTCTTTATTTACTCTTTCTACTTCTTTTGCGTATAGTTTCTTTTGACTATCAGATAAATTAATATAAATATTATTTTCTATCTTATCAGGCAAATCATTTAGTACATCTACTTTTCTTCTTCTAAGAACAAATGGAGATATTAATTTATTTAAATTTTGTAATTTTTTATTAGTATCTTCATCGAATTCTTTTACACTATATTTCCGCCCAAACTCTTGTTGTCCTCCAAGAAAACCATCCATACAATAATCAAAGATACTCCATAACTCTATTGCCGAGTTTTCAATCGGTGTTCCTGTTAATGCAAACTTAGTATTAGCATTTATGCTTTTTACAGTTTTAGTAATTCCTGCATTAGGATTCTTTATATTTTGTGCTTCATCAATTACACATACATTAAATTTAATATTTTTATAATATTCATAATCTTCTCTAAGAAGTCCATAAGAAGTAATATATACACTAGGATTATCTTTCTCTAATTTTTCATGTCTTATATTTTTTATATCCCCAAAAGTTTCATATTTAATATCAGGAGCAAACTTCTTAAATTCATTTTCCCAGTTATATACAAGTGAAGTTGGAGATACTATTAAATATTTACTATCTTTATCCTCTTTTAATAATTTTTTAATTAAATATATTATCTGTATGCTCTTACCAAGTCCCATCTCATCTGCAAGTATTCCTCCAAAACCACATTTATATATATTATATAGCCATTTAACCCCTACTTCTTGATAATCTCTAAGTATTTCTTTATCTTTTTTAGTAAGAGATAATTTAGTATCCTTATATCTTAAAAATGTATCTATAAATTCATCAAATAAACTATCAGTCTTAATAATATTATATCTATCCTTTAAACTATCTAAATATATTGCTCGATATTTAGGAATAATACCACTTCCATTTTTTATATCTTTACTAGATAAATTAATGTCATCCACTAAATTTTCTAACTCTTTTATATTATCATTCTCTAAATTTAAATAATTACCACTTTTTAATTTAAAATACTTCTTCTTTGCTTTTAAATTTTTAAATAAATTATCTAATTCATCAGTAGAAATATCTCCTAAATCAAAACTATATCTCATTATATTATCTTTACCAATTGAAAATGTACTAGTTATATTACTAGTTTTAACAATATCTACTTCTTTTAATTTTTCAGAAGTAAATACATTATATTTTTCGGTTAAATAATTAATATCTTCTTCTAAAAATTTACCAATTAAATCAACATCTTCTAATTTAATTTTGTTTTTATCTATTTCAAAACCTACTTTTTTTAAATCCGTTATTACTTCACTTTCATATTCATAATCACGAAGTACTCTACTATCATTATCAAAATAATCTACTTCAATATTTCCATAAATAAATTTAAGATTACATACAATATCATTATAATTTAAGTCAAAATATAACCTACATTCTGGTTTTTTAACTACCACAATATTATCAATATTTTCATCTACTGTAACATTTTCCTTAATTATTGGTAATACTCTTTTTGAAAAATTATTTATGCCTTTTTCATCAAAATAAAGACAGTTCATTCCATTTCTATCTAACTTCATAATTAAATTAGCTAATTTTTTATCTATCTTATACAACTCTCTACCTTTTAATATATATTCAAAATCCCTAGTTATTGGATACATATTACTGTAATCAATATTTAATTCATATATATCATTTTTCTTAGTTATTTTACTTTCAAAAGGATTTCCTTCTTTAATTTCATAAATAGTACCTATTTCATCAAGAGAAAATGGTCTATCTTTAATTAAATTTATAAATGATTTTAAATCATCGTCTTCAAAATAGAACGAATTATGATATCTAAAATAATTATCTAAGTATTTAATGATTTTTTCGTTATCAGGACTAAAATAATGTTTTTTAGGATCATATATAAAATTCTTACCAAATTCTACTGTTCCAGAATTAGTATTATAGGCATCTAAAAAATATCTTATTTTATTTTTTAGTACATACTTTTTCTCTTTACCTATTTTTATGGTAACATTACTTTGATATCCTCCTGGATTTAATTCTACTTCTAATCCAATTTCTTCTTTTATAGTTCCTTTGTTATCTAATTCATCAAAAGAATTAATTATACTAGCAGAAATATTTTTAATTAAATCGTTAGAAGTGAATCTCACTATATCTTTATAATTATTGATTAAAACGGCTGCTACATGTTTGCAACTATGCGCTTCTTCATATCTTGGACAAGTACAACTATGACCTATTAATTCATGATTGGAAGTAACTACTGCTACATCATATTGTTTATACGTATTTTCAGACTCTACATTATATAATAAAATTATTTCATCATTTCTTATTTGTCTTTTATATAATCTAATATAATATGAAGGAAATCTTCTTCCTTTTATATAATCTTCATTTCTTACATATCTTTTTATATCATACTCATAATTCATACTACCACCACACTTAATTATTCTAAATTAAATATATATTGATGTCAATTATTTAAAAAAAGTTTGTAAAAGTTATTGCCAAAGTAAAAAGATTATGCTATTATATTAATGCAAGTGAGTTATTGGACCCTTAGCTCAGTTGGTTAGAGCATCCGGCTCATAACCGGGCGGTCGTAGGTTCGAGTCCTACAGGGTCCACCATTTTTTTAAGCGGGTGTGGCGGAATTGGCAGACGCACTAGACTTAGGATCTAGCGGTTTATCCGTGGGGGTTCAAGTCCCTTCACCCGCACCATTGGGAAATCTGTTCGAACTATTCGAACTTTTGATATAGGAATCAATCAGAAATGATTGATTTTTTCGTT
>CALVXD010000017.1 GCA_944368815.1 uncultured Bacilli bacterium | reverse complement strand
AATTATACATTATATTTTATAGAGTTCCAACTACTTTACACCACTTATGTACAATTTTTAAGCGATTGCCTTACAAAAAAAGATAAACAAGAAAATTTTCTTATTTATCTTTTTATACTAATCAATAAATTCTTCTTCTAATACTTCAGATGGTTCATCATCAAAGAATTGTTTTTCTAATGAATAACCAATATCCATATATTCTTTTGCACCTGTTCCTGCTGGAATTAATTTACCCATAATTACATTTTCTTTTAATCCATGTAATTTATCTACTTTTCCTTTAACAGAAGCTTCTGTTAATATTCTTGTAGTTTCTTGGAATGATGCAGAAGATAAAAATGAATCTGTTTGTAATGATGCTTTAGTAATACCTAATAATATTGGTTGACCAATAGCAGGTTTCTTACCTTGAATAATTACATCTCTATTACCATTAGTAAATTCTGTTAAGCTTACAGTTGTACTAGGAATAAAGTGTGTATCACCAGCATCTAATATTCTTATTTGTGATATCATTCTTCTAGCAATTAATTCTACGTGTTTATCGTTAATATCAACACCTTGAGAACGATATACTTTTTGTACTTCTTTTAATATATATTGTTGTACTGTATTAGGATCAGTTACTGCAAGTAATTCTTTAGGACTTACGTTACCCTCAGTTAATCTATCACCAGCAGATACTTTATCTCCTTTTTCAACACGAAGTTTAGCACCATAAGCAGTAACATGTTCCCTAATTTCATTATCATTTTTAACATATACTTTCCATTTACCAGATGCATCTTCAATTTTATGAATAACACCATCAATTTCAGATATAGTTGCTTTACCTTTTGGTGTTCTGGCTTCAAATAACTCTTCAACACGTGGAAGACCTTGCGTAATATCGGATCCGGCAACACCACCAGTATGGAATGTACGCATTGTAAGCTGAGTTCCTGGTTCACCAATTGATTGAGCACCCATTGTACCAACAGCTTCACCAATTTCAACAATATTACCTGTTGCTAAGTTACGACCATAACATTTTTGACATACGCCATGTTCAGTACGACAAGTTAATGCTGTTCTAATTTCAACTTCTTCAATACCAGCTTTTACAATCTTATCAGCTATATTTTCAGTAATATATTCATTTTTATCAATAATAACTTCTTTAGTTTGTGGATTAATAACCTTTTTATTAGTATATCTTCCTAAAATTCTATCATAAAGAGGTTCAATAATACCATCTTTATCATCAACAAAGGCTCTTACTAATACACCTTGAGTAGTTCCACAATCTTCTTCTCTAACAATAACATCTTGTGCTACATCTACTAAACGTCTAGTCATATAACCAGAATCGGCAGTTTTTAACGCTGTATCAGCACTACCTTTACGAGCACCGTGTGTAGATAAGAAGAATTCAGAAACTGTAAGTCCATCTCTAAATGATGAAATAATTGGAATTTCAACTGGTTCACCACTAGGTTTAGACATTATACCACGCATACCAGCAAGTTGAACAAAGTTAGAAATAGAGCCACGAGCTTTAGAGTTCATCATTATGAAGATTGGGTTATCTTCCATAGTTTTAGCATAAACTTCAAGTTCTTTTTCAATTTCTTTTTTAGCTTTAGTCCATATATCTATTACTAAATCAAATCTTTCTTTATCAGTAATAAGACCTCTTCTAAATTGTTTGTTAACTTTCTTAACTTCTTCATTACTCTTTTCAATAATGGCATCTTTATTCTTACTAGTTACAACATCAGAAGCTGCAATAGTAATACCTGCATATGTAGAATATTTAAATCCTAAATCTTTTAATTTATCCAAGAATATAGAAGTTTCAGTAGTTTTATATTTTTTAAACATTTGAGCAATTAATTTTTCAAGTGTACCTTTTGCAAATGGTGCTGGTCTAGGTATTTCTCTTAATTTTTCAAGTAAATTTTCTCCATATCCGATAAAGTATTTACTTGGTGTAGCACCTTCAATATTCTCACTAGTAGGTTCATTTACATAAGGGAAAGTATCAGGTAGTATTTCATTAAATATAATTTTACCTACTGTTGTTACAAAATATTTATCTTTTTGACTATCTAAGAATATTTTATGTTTAAATGAATTTACAGGTACAATAATTCTTGTATGTAAAGTAATTTCTCTTCTATTATAAGCCATTAATGCTTCATTAGGATCTTTAAATACTCTACCTTCTCCTTCAAGCCCATTTTTCTCCATCGTAATGTAATAGTTACCTAAAATCATATCTTGTGAAGGGGTAACGATAGGATCTCCATTTTTAGGGCTTAGGATATTATTAGCTCCTAACATAAGTATTCTTGCTTCTGCTTTTGCTTCTTCTGACAATGGTACGTGAACAGCCATCTGGTCTCCATCAAAGTCAGCATTAAATGCAGTAGTAACAAGTGGATGTAATCTTATTGCCTTACCTGAAATTAATTTAGGTTCAAATGCTTGAATACCAAGTCTATGAAGTGTTGGAGCACGGTTTAACATAACTGGATATTCTTTAATAACATCTTCTACTACATCCCATACTTTAGGATCTTGATTTTCAATCATTCTTTTAGCAGACTTAATATTATTAGCAAGTTCTCTTTTTACTAATCCATTAATTACGTGTGGTTTAAATAATTCAAGTGCCATATCTTTAGGAAGTCCACATTGATACATCTTTAAGTCTGGTCCTACAACGATAACTGAACGTCCTGAATAGTCAACACGTTTACCAAGTAAGTTTTGTCTGAAACGTCCTTGTTTTCCCTTTAACATACTTGATAATGATTTTAATGCTCTATTTCCTGGACCTGTTACACTTCTTCCACGTCTACCATTATCAAATAATGCATCAACCGCTTCTTGTAACATACGTTTTTCGTTTTGAATAATAATTGAAGGAGCTCCTAATTCCATTAATTTCTTTAAACGATTATTACGGTTAATTACTCTTCTATATAAATCATTTAAATCAGATGTAGCAAATCTACCACCATCAAGCTGAATCATTGGTCTAAGTTCTGGTGGTATAACTGGTAATGCTTCTAAAATCATCCATTCAGGTTTATTTCCAGAAGTTGCAAATGAATTTAATACATCTAATCTCTTAACAAGTCTAGTTCTCTTTTGACCAGTTGCATTTTCTAATTCTTTTTGAACTTCTGCAAGTTCTTTTTCAATGTCAACCATTGATAATAATTCTTTAATTGCTTGAGCACCCATACCTACTTTAAAACTATTTCCATATTTTTCATAGTATACACGATACTCTTTATCAGATAACGTTTGTTTAGCCACAAGTGGTGTATTTCCTGGATCTATTACAACGTAAGATACAAAGTATATAACTTCTTCTACGTCTCTAGGAGACATATCTAAGCATACTGCAATATATGAAGGTACACCTTTTACATACCAAATGTGACTTACTGGAGTTGCAAGTTCAATATGCCCCATTCTTTCACGTCTTACTTTAGAACTTGTAACTTCAACTCCACATCTATCACAAACAATATTTTTATATCTTAATCTTTTATATTTACCACAAGAACATTCATAATCTCTTGTTGGTCCAAATATTTTTTCACAGAATAATCCATCTCTTTCTGGTTTTAATGTTCTATAATTTATAGTCTCTGGCTTTAATACTTCTCCATAAGACCAAGAACGAATTTTTTCTGGAGATGCAATAGCTATTTTTAAGGCTTTAAAATTATTAGCTTCTAACATTAAAATTCACCTCCATTATCATCAATATCTTCCATATCATCAATATCATCTAAATCTTCATCAAATTCATCAAATTCGTCTTCTACTTCATCAGGTTCTTCTTCATTGTAAACACCTTTATTACTTACTTCTATTTCTTCAGCAATTGGTGTATCCTCTTCATTTTCTTCATTTTCTAAATCTTTAAAGCTTACTTCTTCATCATCTTTATTAATAACAGAAATATCTAATCCCAAAGCTTGGAATTCTTTTATTAATACTCTAAATGATTCCGGTATACCAGGACTTGGTAATGGTGTTCCTTTTACAATTGATTCATATACTTTAACACGGCCAAGAACATCATCTGACTTGTAAGTTAAAATTTCTTGTAATACGTGAGAAGCACCATAAGCTTCAAGAGCCCAAACTTCCATTTCTCCAAATCTCTGTCCACCAAATTGTGCTTTACCACCAAGTGGTTGTTGTGTTACTAATGAGTAAGGACCTGTACTTCTAGCATGAATCTTATCATCAACCATGTGGTGTAATTTGATCATATACATAACACCAACACTTATTCTATTATCAAATGGTTCACCTGTACGTCCATCGCATAATACAGTTTTGCCATCTGGATCCATTCCTGCTTCTTCAAGAATTGCTGCTACATCATCTTTTTTAGCACCATCTAATACTGGAGTTGCTATATGTACATTTAATTTTTTAGCAGCCATTCCCATATGTAACTCTAATATCTGTCCAATATTCATACGAGAAGGAACACCTTGTGGATTTAACATAATATCTACTGGAGTACCATCAGGTAAGAATGGCATATCTTCTTGTGGTAATATTAATGAAATAACACCTTTATTACCATGACGTCCACTCATTTTATCTCCAACTTGAATCTTTCTCTTTTGAATAATATATACTCTTATTACTTTACTTACTCCACTAGGTAAGTCATCATTATCTTTTTTAGTATAAACTTTAACATCATGTACAATTCCGTCTCCACCATGTGGAACTACTAATGATGAATTTCTAACTTCTCTTGTTTTTTCACCGAATATAGCATGTAATAATTTTTCTTCACTAGTTAAATCAGCCATACCTTTAGGAGTTACTTTACCTACTAGGATATCTCCTTCTTTAACTTCTGTACCAATTTTAATAATACCATTTTCATCAAGATTCTTTCTTGCTTCTTCACCAACATTAGGAATATCTCTTGTAATTTCTTCAGGTCCTAATTTAGTATCACGGCATTGTATTTCGTAGTCCTCAATATGAAGTGAAGTATAAACATCATCTTTAACTAATCTTTCATTCATAATAACAGCATCTTCAAAGTTATAACCATTGAATGTCATAAATGCTACTACTACGTTTTTACCTAAAGCAAGTTCTCCCATATCTGTACTTGGTCCATCAGCAATAACTTGTCCTTTTTTAACTTTATCTCCTGCTCTTACGATAGGTCTATGATTAGCAGTTTCACCTTGGTTTAATCTTTCGAATGTAGTAAGATTATAAACATCTTGTCCTTTAGCATTCTTAACTACAATTTTCTTACCATCAGCATATTCAACAATACCATCTGCTTTAGCAACTACTACTGCACCACTGTCTTTAGCAGCAATATATTCTACACCAGTTCCAATATATGGAGCTTCTGTTGTAAGTAAAGGTAATGCTTGACGTTGCATGTTAGCACCCATAAGTGCACGAGTTGCATCATCGTGTTCCAAGAACGGAATTAAACTTGTTGTGATAGAAACAACTTGTTGAGGAGATACGTCGATATAATCAACATCATCTACTGGTATCATTACGTTTTCACCACGATAACGTCCTGCTACTACTTTATCTGTAATTTCCATATCATCATTAACGTTTACTGTTGCTTGTGATATATAATATTCATTTTCCTCGTCAGCAGTTAAATAATCTACTTGATCTGTTAATTTTCTATTTTCTACTTTACGATAAGGAGTTTGAATAAATCCATATTCATCAACTTTTGCATAACTAGCAAGTGATGTAATAAGACCAATGTTTTGTCCTTCTGGAGATTCAATTGGACAAATTCTTCCATAGTGAGAAGGATTAACGTCACGAACTTCCATACCAGCTCTATCTCTTGAAAGTCCACCTGGTCCTAATGCAGAAAGTCTTCTTTTATGAGTAAGTTCTGCAATTGGATTTACTTGATCCATAAATTGAGATAATTGACTACTACCAAAGAATTCTTTAATTACGGCAGTAACTGGTCTTATATTAATAAGTGTTTTAGGAGTTACTGACTCTATTTCTTGAGTAGTCATTCTTTCTCTAATTACTCTTTCCATTCTACTAATACCAACTTTAAATTGGTTTTGTAAAAGCTCTCCAACTTGTCTAATTCTTCTGTTTCCTAAATGGTCAATTTCATCGTCATGTCCAATTCCTTCCATTAAGTTCAAATAATAAGAAACAGTCGCATAAACATCAGAAATAGTTAAAGTCTTAACATCAATATCTTGATCGTTACCAATAATAGTAACAACTTTTTTAGGGTCCACATTAGAATATACCTTAACTATTTGAACAACATTATGGCTATCTAATTCTTCGTTGATAGTTACTTCACACTTTCCATAACCTTCTCTAAAATATTTTTCAATATCTTTCATAACATCTTTAGTTACTTTAGTTCCAGCAGAACATACAACTTCTCCATCAACTATAATATCTTCTGCAAGTACATTGTTAAGTAATCTATCAAGTACATTTAATTTTTTGTTAAATTTATAACGTCCTACTTTAGCTAAATCATATCTAAAATTATCAAAGAATCTAGTAATTAATTGGTTCTTTGAACTATCTAAAGTAGTAGGTTCTCCAGGTCTTAATTTTTCGTAAATTTCAATTAAAGCTTCATCTGTATTCTTAGTTGAATCTTTTTCAATAGTATTCTTTAAATATTCATTATTGTCAAACATTTCAAGAATCTCTTCGTCAGAAGATAATCCAAATGCACGAAGTAATGTTGTAATAGGAACTTTTCTTGTTCTATCAATTCTTACATAAATTACATCTTTTGCATCTGTTTCATACTCTAACCAAGTACCTCTAGTAGGTATAATTTTACTAGCAAATACAGGTTTTCCATTTTTATCAATTTCCTTAGAATAATATGCGTTAGGAGATCTAACTAATTGAGATACAATAACTCTTTCTGCTCCATTTATAATGAATGTTCCACTTTCAGTCATAAGTGGCATATCACCAAGGAATATTTCTTGTTCCTTAACTTCCCCTGTTTCATTATTAAATAATCTTGTTTGTACCTTTAAAGGTGCCGCATAAGTTATTTGTCTATCTTTACATTCTTTAATAGAATATCTTGGCGTATCAAATTCATATTCACCAAATTCTAAAGACAAACTACCAGAAAAACTTTCAATAGGGAACAAATCTTCAAATACCTCTTTTATTCCTTCTGTAACGAACCATTGATAAGAATCTTTTTGGATTTGTAACAAATTATCAAGTTCTAATGAATTTTTGATCATAGAATAATTTCTTCTTTTTCTATAATCTCCGCTTTGCTTTAATTTATAAGCCATTCTTTCACCCCAATACCTAAATTTATTTTACCAGCACGACAAAAAGAGACGTGTTTCCAATATATAATACTACCATCAAAGAACTGAAATGTCAACGTATTTTGTTAAACATTTTTAAGTTTTTTGCCTTGTTTATAGTTTATAATAATAACATGTCTATTTTTGTATTTTTATAAGAGATAAAATAAAAAAAGCAATACTTTTAAAGTATCACTTTTTAAACTATTTAAGTTCAACTGTTGCGCCAGCTTCTTCAAATTGTGCTTTAATTTTTTCAGCTTCTTCTTTGTCAACGCCTTCTTTAACGTTTCCACCATTATCAGCAATGTCTTTAGCTTCTTTTAATCCTAAACCAGTTAAATCTCTAACAATTTTAATAACTGCTATTTTGTTAGCACCTGCTGCAGTTAATACAACATTAACTTTAGAAGGTCCTTCTTCTACAGCTGCTGCTGGAGCTGCTGCTACTGCTACTGCAGATGGATCTACACCAAATTCCTCCTTCATTGCATCAACTAATTCTTTGATTTCAAGAATTGACATTTCTTTTAAAGCACTAATAAAATCTTCTCTTGTTAATTTAGCCATTTTTATTTCCTCCTTTATTTAATTATTAATTTTCTTCTTTTTCTTTAGCATATAAATCTAAGCATATAGATAGGTCTCTTACTGTAGCCATTAATCCTCCTGCTAACATAGTAAGTAATCCTTCTCTAGATGGGATAGATGCATATTCTTTTAATTTGTCTTCAGTTGCTACTTTACCTTCAACAATACCTACTTTTAATTGTAGAGCTT
Organism: uncultured Bacilli bacterium; assembly: GCA_944368815.1. Taxonomy (GTDB): domain Bacteria; phylum Bacillota_I; class Bacilli_A; order RF39; family UBA660; genus CALVVX01. The sequence goes on along the minus strand of CALVXD010000017.1, from coordinate 14,297 downwards.
CATGTTTTTTAGCAAAATCACTTAACACTCTAACTGGAGCAAGTTCATCAGTTGAAAATGAGATAGCACTTGGACCTTCTAGATATTCTTTAATATCATAATCGCTTCCATCAAGAGCTCTATTAATTAAAGTATTTTTATATACTTTATAATCAGAACCAGTTTCTCTAAGTGCACGTCTTAGTTCAGTAACTTCTGAAACTGTAAGTCCACGATAGTCAAATAAAACTACAGACTTTGCATTATCAAACTTTTCTTTGATTTCCGCAATAACTTGAGCTTTTTGCTCTAATATCTTAGCGTTTGCCACTTCCCTACCATCCTTTCCTATGCCATAAATAAAAGTCCCTCATACCAGAGGGACAAAAAAGATTTATCTTTTATTCCTCGGTAAGATTTTTAAACATACGTCCTTACTGTCTACGGCATAATTTTTCTTTGCAAAATATATTATATACTATTATCTATTATTTGTCAAAAGAATTTAAATCAAGTTTAACTCCAGGACCCATAGTAGATGAAATAGATATATTCTTAACATAAGTTCCTTTTACAGTAGAAGGTTTTACTTTCATAATTGCTTCTACAAAAGCTTTTAAGTTTTCTACTAATTTATCATCATCAAAACTAACTTTTCCAACAATTCCGTGAACATTTCCAAAACTATCTGTACGGTAATTTACTTTACCTTTTTTAGTTTCTTCAACTGCTTTAGCTACATCATTTGTAACTGTTCCAGTCTTAGGGTTAGGCATTAAACCTTTAGGTCCTAATAACTTACCAATTTTACCAAGCATAGGCATCATATCTGGAGTTGCAATAATTACATCAAAATCAAACCAATTTTCTTTTTCGATTTTAGTAATCATATCAACGTCACCAACATAATCTGCTCCAAGTTCCTTCGCAGCTTTAGCTCCTTCTCCTTTAGTTAAAACTAAGATTTTTTTACTTTTTCCTGTTCCGTGTGGAAGCACTACTGCTCCTCTTAATTGTTGATCAGCTTTTTTAACATCTAAGTTTAAGTTCATCGCAACTTCTACAGTAGCATCAAATTTTGAATTAGATGTTTCTTTAACTAACTTTACAGCATCTTCAATAGTGTAAAGTTTGTTTTTTTCAACTTTTTCTAAGTTAGCTACGTGTCTTTTACTTTTCTTCATAACTTTCCTCCTTATGTGGTTATGCGGACTATTTTATCCTTCCACATAGGTAATTACCTATATGATTAATATTTTTATTATTCTTCTATCTTAATACCCATATTACGTGCAGTACCTTCGATTATCTTCATTGCTTCTTCTACAGTATATGCATTTAAATCAGGCATTTTAGTTTCAGCTATTTCTCTTAATTTATCTTTAGAAATTGTAGCAACAGTTTCTCCTTTTGAAGCACCTTTCTTAATTCCTAAAGTTTTCTTTAATAAAAATGCTGCTGGTGGAGTTTTTAATACCATATCAAAACTTCTATCATCATAAATAGTAATTTCTACTGGTAATACATCTCCCATTTTATCTCTAGTTGCATCATTAAATTTTGTACAAAATTCTTGTAGATTAATTCCTGCTGGTCCAAGTACAGTTCCTACTGGTGGAGCTGGTGTAGCTTTTCCTGCTGGAATTTGCAATTTAATTTTCTTAGTAATTTCTTTTGCCACGAAAAACACCTCCTATAAATATTTCGTTTTCGCGAGTGGTTCTATTAGCTTTGTCCGCGCCTCCCACTTATATTTTAAAGGCTATATACGCCTCGCGTCATTAATAATATCATACTTTTATATAATTTTCAATTATTTTTTAATTTTTATTTGCTTTTATGTAAAAATGTGTATTACATTCCTTCAACTTGTGATATTTCAACTTCTACTGAAGTTTCTTGACCAAATAAATCAACCATTACAATTAGTTTTTGTTCTTTCATATTAACTTCTGCTATTTTTCCAATCATATCTTTAAATGGTCCATCCATAATTTTAACTTTGTTTCCAACTTGAATATCTTTACTAATATCAATTCTACTCATTCCCATCGCACCAAGAACACGGTCTACTTCTTGTGGAAGTAATGGAATAGGTTTTGCACCTTTACCAGAAGATCCTATAAAACCAGTTACACCTTGTGTATTTCTAACAATAAACCAAGCTTCATCAGACATAATCATTTCAACAAGTACATAACCTGGAAACATTTTCTTTACTTTTTCTTTTTTTACACCATCTTTATATTCAATTTCTTTTTGTTCTGGAACTACTACTCTAAATATATTAGCTCCTAAATCCATTGAATTAATACGATTTTCTAGTTTTTCTTTTACTTTATATTCATGACCGCTTATTGTGTTAACTACATACCATTCTTTTTTCATTATGCTGCACTCCTTATTAAAGCTACTGCTAAATCAATTAAATAAAAGAAAACACCAAAAAATAACATAAAACTAAATGTAGCAACTGAATACTTAACTAAATCTTTTCCATTAGTCCATCTAATCTTTTCAAATTCTTTTTTTACGCCTTTAAAGTATGTCTTAATACTTTTAAACACTTTCTTCATAATACACATCCTTTTTCCTAAAATAAAAACACTATTTCGTGTTCAACATTAATTTATCATAAAACCTTATTAAAGTCAACAAATTTCTATATGTTTTCACAATAATTTGTAATAATTTCATAATTTTAAAATTTCACAATAATATATGATTTTAACATTTAAAATATTTATTTTATTTTTGCAAGTTCTTCTAACATTTTTATCTTAATTTTATCAATATCTGTAAAGAATAAATTATTCCCATTTTGTTTTAAAGAAAGAAGATATTTAAAATCGCCTACTATTTCTCTTTCAAGAGCAGTTGATATTTTAATAACTCTACCATCTATTGTATGTTTACTTTGAATATATTTTTCTAAAGTAGGAAAAGCGTTTTGAATTAAAATTACCTGTTTACGACCAGCAATTTTCTTAATTAATATTGATTTACAAGATCCATACTTTTTAATTTTATTTTGAATAATTACATTATATTTATCTATTTTACTACTCAATGGAATAAACCATAATAATTTATCATCTTTAATTGCTAAATATGACGGTCTAGAATGTCCGCTTTCATGATTAATCATTAATCCTTTATCATTAATTTTTGTAAAAAATTCATCTTTTATATGATACAGATAACCTGTTTGTATTTCCATAACATCATCCCCCACCCAAAGTATAACATATATAAAAAGAAAACTCTATTAAAAAAATAGAATTTTCTAACATTTACGACTAGGATCATTTATTACTCGCACCACCTAGAAGCGATTAACATTTCACGACCAAGATCATTTATTACTCGCACCACTTGGAAGCGATTAACATTTATATTATCGCACTTTTTTAATGCAATAATAATATACACTATTTTTTACAAAAAGTCAATCTTGAAAAAAATAATGCATTATTATTATATTCAAAAACAAAATATTTATACATGTTTTTTACTACTATTATTTAACTAAATAATATATTCCTAATATAATTAAAAGACTACCTCCAAATATTGTAGAATATTTTCCATATTTTAAATTTAATTTATTACCAAGAACAAGACCTAAATATGTAAATGTTGCACTTACTATTGCAAAAGTACTAGTCACTTCTAAATAATTATTATTTATCATGTTAAGACCTATCCCTGTTGTAAAGCTATCAATACTAACAGAGAAACCAAAAATAATAAAACCAATTAAAGATATTAATATTTTATCTTCTTTTTCTTTAATACTAGATAATATCATTTCTAATCCAATTAATGAAAATATTATACACACTAAAATACTTATATCTATTATAATATATTTTAAAATAGCACCACCTATATTTAACCCAATTAAAGGCATAAAAAAGTGATAAATTCCTACAATTACTGATAATAATATTTTATCTTTTTTAGTCATCTGTTGCATCCCATAAGCAAGAGACAAAGAAAAAGCATCCATTGATAAACTAACTGCAATTAATAAAGTAGTAAAAAAAGCACCCATACATATTCACCCTAGTAAATATTATTATGAATACTTTTAATTAATGCTAAAATATTTTATTTATAAGTTCTAATACTCCAAGTTTATATTCTACATCAGTAGTTTCTTCTGTTTCTAGTAAACACAATGAGGGAAATAATACACACCAGAAATTATCTCCTTTTGCTTCTCCTATTTCTACTACTAATGATTCATAATATCCCTCTTCATAAATAATACCTTTGTATTCCTTTTCAGGAAAATAATTATTACCATATTTAATTTTAAAATTCGTATTATAATTATTTTCTTTAAATATACTTGTAATATCTTCTTCTATTTTAGGAATATTATTATTTATCATTATTCTTGCTTCATCTATATTATTTATATTAGCAAAGTTTTTATATAAATTGTTTTCTAAATATTCTTTTACTTTTGCTTTCATTTCTTGATCTAATAAATTATTACTATTAGGAATAACTCTAAGTCTTATTGCTGTATTAGGTATCACTATTTCTTCTGCTTTTACATTATTATATACTACATATATAGTTACTATTGTTAATATTATTAATATTAGTTTTCTCACACTAATCACCCTTTCAATATCATATTGAGGGTAATATCTTTTTTTTATACATAAATACATGAAAAAAATAGAATATTTCTATTTTACTTACTTTTTATAAATACAAATCTATCTTTATCTGAATAATCTTTTTCAATCCATACATCTATATTATTTAAATATTTTTGTGACAACTCTTTTATAGCATCACCTTGTGTATAACCTATTTCAAAAGCAATTAAGAATTTATCATTCAAGTAATCTTTACACTCTTTTAATATTTTTTCATAAAAATATAAGCCATTATTACTTGCATATAAAGCTGTATGTGGTTCATTATTTTTAACAATATCCATTATTTCTTCATCATATGCAATATATGGAGGATTACTAATTATTACATCATATTTTTTATTCACATTACTGAATATATCGCTTTTAAATATATTTATATCCACAGAGTTGTGGATACAGTTATTTTTAGCAACGATAAGAGCAGAATCTGATATATCAACAGCATCTACTTTTGAACTAATATTTTTTGCAATTGTTATAGCAATACATCCAGAACCTGTTCCAATATCTAGAACACTTACTTGTTTATTAAATGTGTTTTTAATATATTTAATTGTCTTTTCTACTAATAGTTCAGTTTCAAATCTAGGAATTAGCACGTCCTTGTTTACATATATAATATTTCCATAAAAGTCAACATTTCCAATTATATATTGGACTGGTTCCCCGTTTATAAGTTTATCCATATAATTGTTTAAAACTTCTATTCCTAAATTATTTTTTTCCACATACCTGTGGATATACTCAAAATCTGCAAGTGAAATATTACTATCTTCTACTCTTTTTTTAATTTTCAAGAGTTCCTTCAAGTTCTCTTCTTTGGTTTTCGTTGATAAGTTCATTAATAACCACTCCAAGTTCTCCATCCATAATACGGTCTAAATTCATTGAAGTAAATCCAATACGATGGTCAGTTAATCTATTTTGTGGATAGTTATATGTTCTTATTTTCTCACTTCTATCCCCAGTTCCTATTTTATTTTTTCTCTCAGCATGGTTTGCTTCTTCTTGTTCACGAAGTTTTAAATCATATAGTCTTGTTTTTAATATTTTAAATGCTTTCTCTTTATTTTTAATTTGGCTTCTTTCTGTTTGTGAATATACAATAATACCAGTAGGTATATGGGTAAGTCTAACCGCACTATCAGTTGTATTTACTCCTTGACCACCACATCCACTACTTCTAGTTATATCTATTCTTACTTCACTTTCATCTAGTTCATAATCAAATTCTTCTGCTTCAGGCATTACTAATACGGTTGCAGTTGAAGTATGTACTCTACCTTGTGATTCAGTTGCAGGCACTCTTTGTACTCTATGAGCTCCACTTTCGTATTTTAATTTAGAATAAGCTCCTTCACCTTTTACCATAAATTCTATTTGTGAATACCCTCCTGCTGTTCCTTCTTCGGCATTAAGTACTTCTATTTTCCAACCTAAACTATTGGCATACTTCTGGTACATATCAAATAAATCACCCGCAAAAATATTGGCTTCATCTCCTCCAGCAGCTCCTCTAATTTCTACAATAACATTTTTCTCATCATTAGGATCATGTGGTAATAATAATATTTCTAATTCTTTTTCAATTTGTACTTTTCTTTCTTCTAAATTAGATAATTCTTCCTTAGCAAACTCAGCCATATCTTTATCTTTAAGCATTTCTTTAGCAGCCTCTATATCTTCAAGAACTTGTTTATATTCTTCATATATATTTACTGTTTTTTCTAATCGTGTTTGTTCTTTAGATAATTCTGTCATCTTTCTTATATCAGATACTATTTCTGGACTACTAAGTTCTTCTTTTATTTCGTTATATCTTTTTAATATTGCTTCTAATCTATTAATCATATTATCAGCCCTTTCCCTAAGTATTATAGCACAAGTAAATATTTATTAGCAACTACTGTTAATTTTATTAATGTAAAGTACTACTTAATATGAGTCTTTTATTATTAATTTATATGTTTGATAGACAAATGGTATAAAATTATTGTGTATTAAACAAAGTTCTGTCGTTAATTTAACTACATCTTCTAATACCACTGTATTTTTAAGTTTAGATGAAAGCATTTTTGATTTTTGTAAATCTTCTAAACTTGCCGAATCTATCCAGCATAAATTAAGGCATTCTTTTTTAGCATACTCAATTTGTTCATTTTCATTTAAAAGAACACCATTAACAGTAAAATGTTTATTTTCACACTCTAACAAATCCAAAGAAGTAAATTCTCTACCAAATATACTACATTTCATTTCAAAGTCTTCACACCATATTTGATAAATTAGGCCTGAAATAATAAAAGCTTTTTCTCTATTAATGTGATCTAGTAATGATAAAATTAAAGGATTAAAATTAACTTTTTTATTACTAATTAAAAGTTCAAATAAAGTTATTGTCTCTTCTTCAAAATCTTCTTTATTATTAATTATTTCGTTATAAGATTTTATTAACAACTCTTTTTCTTTAGAACTACTTTCATATATCTCATTATAATGATATTTAAATAATATTATTAAAAGAATTATTATAGTTTTATCATAACCTATATAATAAAATTCACCATTATCATATTGTTCTTCATTTCTTCTTGATACAACTTCATTTATTAATTTTGATATAGATTCAACTGTATTATATTCTTTAGGATACTTGTAAGTAAGTAAAACTAATGTATCTAGCTTTCCCTTATTAATAGCATTAATTAATTTATTTTCCAATTTAAATTCCTCCTTACCAACAGTTTGTTTTATTATATACCAAAACAAATAAAAAACCTATAAAGTAATTTTATTTATACTTCTATAGGCCATTATTTACTAATAAATTATATATTAAAGAAATTATCTATACCAATAACACCATCATAGTAATTATTCATAATTTCAATACATAATTTTATCTTTTCTTTATCAATAATTTTTTCATTATTATATTTATTAACTATTTGATTAAATAAAATATCATAATAAAAGGTTAAAGATCCATATTTGGAATAAACTAATACATTTACCAATTCTTTTACTTTTTCCTTTATATCTTCTTCTAAGTTTGAAATCAAATAATCATTTATGTTAACCTTATTTCCATCAACATCTATTTCATTATTAAGAATAGTTGCCAATTTCTTTTGTATTGGTAAACCATCATTTTTAATATCTTCAATTAAATAGTTTTCATATTGTAATGTTTTCTCAACTGTATATTTAGAAATCTCTTTTTGTTTATTTGTAATATCTTTAGGAATTAAAGTTCCTGTAACAAAATCTTTTTCTTCTGTTTTATTAACTTCAATTACGCTTAAATCTTTTGTATCAATTAACATCCAATAACTTGGTTTAATTTGTTCATCAACATCCCATACATTATCATTTGGTTTTGTAAACATAACTCCTATATATAATTTGTTATTATCTACTCTTAACATTGGATATAATGGTGCATAATCTTTTAATCCATGATTTACCTTCTCCTCATTTGCAACATTTAAATACTTATCTAAATTTAAATTAGTCATTATATCTCTCCTTTATCTTTTTTCTAGCATTATACAAATAATATTTTATATTTGACTCGCTAGTATTTATTTTTTGACTTATTTCTTTTACTGAAAGATCTTCACAATAATACATTTTAAATACTATTATTTCTTTTTCTGATAAGTTAAACTTATCAATTTCATCTATTATTTCTCTATAAATTACTTTATCTAACATATCATCTTGATAACCAATATCATAATTTGTATCTATAGAAATATTATTCTTTTCTTTAATATATTTTTTTGCTTTGGTGCACCAACTATTATAAGCAATTTTCCATATTAAATTATCTAACTTATCAATCCTAATATTTTTACCAAGATATTCAAATATAGATACAAATATATTATTAGTTAAATCTTCAGCATCTTCTTTATTTCTTGTTTTCTTGATTGCCCAATAATATATTTTATAATAGTATTCATCATAGATTTTGTCCATTGTTATCACCTTTCAATTATATAGTATAAATTATTAGGATTTGGTTAGTTAATTTTGTACAATTATATAGATATCTTTATTGTAACATAAATTTAAATATAATATAATTAATTTCTATATTGTCTTGACACTTAACAAACAAATGTATTATTATTTAAGTGGTGATGGTTATGAAAGAAAGAATAATAATGCACATTGATGTTAATAATGCTTTTCTTTCGTGGACCGCTACTGAAATGGTAAAAAATGGATATAAGAAAGATATTAGAAATAGATATGCCGTTATAGGAGGAGATGCTTCTAAAAGAAAAGGTATTGTTCTTGCTAAAAGTAATCCCTGTAAAAGTAAAGGTGTTATAACTGGAGAAACTTTATATAATGCAAGACGTAAATGTCCTTATCTTGAAGTATATGCACCAGACTATAAAATATATCGTAAGTATTCTGATGCTATGTTTAACTATTTATCTACTTATACTAATGTTATTGAAAGATACTCAATTGATGAATGTTTCTTAGATTATAGTGATTTAACAACATTATTTGGAGACCCCATTAAATGCGCATATAAAATAAAAGAAGATATAAAAAATAAATTAGGCTTTACTGTAAATGTTGGAATTGGTAATAATAAACTATGTGCTAAAATGGCTTCCGATTTTTCGAAACCCGATAAAGTACATACTCTATTTAATAATGAAATAGAAACAAAAATGTGGCCACTTGATGTATCTGACCTATTTATGATTGGTAAAAAATCTTCTCTTAAACTAAAAGAACTACATATTAATACAATTTATGATTTAGCCCATACTGATAAAAAATTACTTGAAAGAATATTTAAGAAAATGGGAACAATGATGTGGGAATATGCTAATGGAATTGATAATTCAGAAGTAGATTACATATATGAGAATCCTAAAAGTATATCTTCTTCATCCGTTTTACCTTACAATTACACTGATATAAATGAAATACTTAAAGTTATTAAAGAACTTACTATTGATACAGGGCATCGACTTAGAAAAAGTAAAATGTATGCAAATACGGTTACTGTTTGGGTAAAATATAGTAATTTTGAAAAAGTAAGTAAACAACAAAAACTAGAAAATTCTATTAGTAGTGATGAAGACATTTATAAGATAGCTACCCTACTTTTTAATAGTATATGGACGGAAGAGTCAATAAGAGGTCTTTGTGTAGGAGTTGCAGACTTATCAACTACAAAAAGAGTTCAACTATCAATATTTAGTAAAAACAATGATGAAAATGAAGATAAATTACAAGAAGCCATAGATAGTATTCGTGAAAAATATGGAAGTAATTTAATTACTTATGCTAATATTAAAGACAAAAATATAAATCGAGATAATAACTTAAGAAAACATTAAAAATTATGATATAATAAAATTAAATATTTGGAGGTTTTGTATGGAAGAATTTATTCAAAAATATTTAGGATGCAAAAATTTACAAAATTATAGCAATTTAATAAATAGTTTTCCAATCATATATGTAAATTTGCACAATCAAATGAAAAGATTATTAATATATCGTTTTATAAACAATAAGATACCAAACTATATTGTAATTGGAAAATATGATGAAAACTTTATCTTTGATAAAGAACACTTTTCCGAATGGTTAAATAGTTTAAATTTTTTAATACATTATGATTTAAAATCAGGAATTACAAACGACTATCTAATAGAATTAGAAAAATTTAAAAATAGTTTCTATTTTTACAAATTAAAATTTACCCAAGAAGGATTTGATATTATAAATAATAAGCAACTATTTATTCCAACCGGAAATATTCAAAGAACTGTAAAAGTTCATATTAAATTACAAGATAATGATTTGATTTTTGATAATAATTGCTATTTTGATTCAACAGATAAAGTTTTAAGCGGAGATTTTTTCCATGATTATTCTGAATACGAAAAAAAATATTTTTTAAATAAAAAGGAACTGGAAACAATGGGATATTATGACGTTTTAGATTTTGCAAAGATAAATTTAAATAGATTAATTAATTCTACTAATATAGAATATTTGAAAAAATTATCTAATGATCCTCTTACCAAACAAGATCAGATATTTTTATTACAAGCATTAGATTTTGCCATTTCACAAGGAAATGAGGAAATAGCAAATAACAAAAGAAAAAATTATTAAAAAATTTTTAACAAACAAAAAATTAAATAAAATACAAAAGTTTATATTGGAATTTTTATAATAAACCTATATTTTTGTAAATGAAACAATAATATTTAAAAAAATTTTAACATAATTATTAATTTTTTTATTCATTAATTTACATCTTAAAATATACATGTTATAATTTTAAAGAAAGATAGTTATATCTTTTTTTAGTTAGGAGAAATAATAATGAACGGTGAAATAATAAAAGATATTGCAAACAATTTAAATATTAAAGATAGCCAAGTAGAAAGTGTTTTAAAATTACTTGAAGATGGAAATACTATTCCTTTTATTGCCAGATATCGCAAAGAAGCGACAGGCAATTTAGATGAAGAAGTAATTAGAAATATTAACGAAGTATACGAGTATCAAGTCTCTTTACTTAAAAGAAAAGAAGATGTTATAAGACTTATTGATGAAAAAGGTATGCTAACAAACGAAATAAGAGACAATATTATGAAATGTACTAAATTAGTAGAAGTAGAAGATATTTATAGGCCATATAAAGAGAAAAAGAAAACGAAGGCAACAGAAGCTATTAAAAACGGATTAGAGCCACTTGCTAAAATTATAATGAGTTTTCCAAACAATATTAATATTGAAGAAAAGGCTAAAGAATATATAAACGAGAATGTTAAAAGTATAGAAGATGCTATAACAGGAGCCAAATACATTATTGCAGAATGGATTAGTGATAATGCTAGTTATCGTAAATGGCTTAGAAATAATATGCATAATCATGGAAGTATTGTAACTAAGATTAAGAAGAATGCTATAGATGAGACTAAGGTATACGAAATGTACTATGATTACAATGAAAAAATTAAATATATAAAACCACACAGAATACTTGCGATTAATCGTGGAGAGAAAGAAAATATCATATCTGTGGGAATCCAAGTTGATACTGATTACATTCTTAATTACTTAAATAGTAAAATTATAAAGAATAGTAATTCTCCAGTATCTAAGATAGTAGAAGATGCCATTAAAGATAGTTATAAAAGATTAATATTTCCTAGTGTAGAACGTGAAGTTAGAGCGGAGCTTAAAGAAATAGCAGAAGAACAAGCTATTGATATTTTTGGTAAAAACTTAGAAAAACTTTTATTAACTCCACCAATGAAAGAAAAAACAGTCTTAGGATTAGACCCAGCATATAGAACAGGATGCAAATTAGCAGTTATAAGTGGTACTTCTAAAGTATTAGAAATATGTGTTATTTATCCTCATGAACCAAAGAATCAGTGGGATGAAGCCAAAAATAAGATAAAAGAATTAATAAAAAAATATGATATAGATATAATTGCTATTGGTAATGGTACTGCTTCCAGAGAAAGTGAAAAATTAGTAGCAGAAACAATTAATGAGTATAAAGATAAAAAAGTTGAATATATTATTGTAAGTGAAGCTGGTGCTAGTATTTATTCAGCATCTAAACTTGCTATATCAGAGTTTCCTGATTTACACGTTGAAGAAAGAAGTGCTATTAGTATTGCTAGAAGATTACAAGATCCATTAAGTGAACTTGTTAAAATTGATTCTAAAAGTATTGGTGTAGGACAATATCAACACGATGTAAATGAAAAGAAACTAGATGAAACATTAGACTTTGTAGTATCTAAAGCTGTAAATAATGTTGGAGTTAATATTAATACTGCTAGTCCTTCTATTTTAAAATATATTTCTGGGCTTACTAAAAGTGCCATTGATAAAATTATTAATTATAGAGAAAATATTGGAAAGTTTACTTCAAGAGATGAACTTAAAAAAGCTAAAGTATTAGGACCTAAAGCATATGAACAATCAATTGGATTTATGAGAATAATTGATGGAGATAATATATTAGATACTACTTCTATTCACCCAGAAAGTTATAATATTACATTAAAACTATTAAAAGATATTGGACTTAGTACCAAAGATATTGGTAGTGATAAATTAATACAAGAATTAGATAAAATTAATATAGAAAAATATAGTGAAGATAATAATGTTGACATTTACACTTTAGAAGATATTATTAAATGTTTAAAACAACCTAATAGAGACTTTAGAGATGATCAACCTAAACCTTTATTAAAAAGTGATATATTAAAATTAGAAAACTTAAAAGTTGGTATGCAACTTGAGGGTACTGTTAGAAATGTTGTTGATTTTGGAGTATTTATTGATATTGGAATTAAAAATGATGGACTTGTACATATATCTAAACTAACAGATAAATATATTAAACATCCATTAGAAGTTGTTAATGTTGGAGATATTGTTACTTGTTATGTTGATGAAATATTCCCTGAAAAAGGTAAAGTTGCATTAACTTTAATAAATCCTAATAAAAATTCATAGAAATTCATAGAAATATTAAAAAAGGGGTTGACAGATAGGTAAATTTATAATACAATTAACTTGCCTATCGATTTTGCGGGTGTAGTTTAATGGTAGAACTTCAGCCTTCCAAGCTGACCACGTGGGTTCGATTCCCATCACCCGCTCCATTTGAATACAACTTACGAACTATAAAAGGTTCGTGAGTTTTTATTTTATATAAAAGCAATGTTCTCTTTCTAGGAAGGAGGACATTTTTTATGCTTAAATTTAAAACTATTCAAACTTTAAAGCCAAATACGGAAATACTTGAAACAATTAAAGATTATAAGTATAAAATTAAAAATGGCAAGATTAAAAATCTGCTACATACCAATTTACAAGTTATAGAACCTACTGAATATCTAATTACATATCCTAATACTCTTACAATACTAGAATACAGAGTTAATGAAATATCTAGTAAACCATTTTATATTAAAGAGCATAAACAAAAATATAATCTCAAAGAAGTCAAACAAATTCTAATGAAAATTAAAGTTTAGGCTATACTTTTCATTTATTAATGAGGAAACTAATGAGAAATATAAAAAAATTAAATTAGTGTTTGTTATTTTGCTTTTTAGTTAGGAAACAAGTGAGGAGATGATATTTTATGAGATGTGGTATTTATGTAAGAGTTAGTACAGATGACCAAAGAAATAATGGTTATTCTATTGATTTACAACTTCGTATGATTAAAGAATATTGTGAGAAAAATGATTATAGTATTGTAGATGTGTATAATGACGCAGGTTATTCTGGAAAAGATTTAATGCGACCAGAAATGCAGAGATTACTTGCTGATATAAAATCTAAAAAGATTGATAAATTAATTGCTATTAAAGTAGATAGACTTACAAGAAATAATTATGATGGCTTTTGGTTACTTAATTATTGTGAAGAACATGATGTAAAAATCGAATTAATACTTGAACCCTATGATGTATCTACTGCTAATGGCGAAATGATATTTGGTATGAATTTAGTCTTTGGTCAACGTGAAAGAAAAGAAATTGGAGCAAGAACGAAACGTGCTATGGAAGAAATGGCATTAGAAAAAATACATCCTAGTAAAGC
>CALVXD010000016.1 GCA_944368815.1 uncultured Bacilli bacterium | reverse complement strand
AATTATACATTATATTTTATAGAGTTCCAACTACTTTACACCACTTATGTACAATTTTTAAGCGATTGCCTTACAAATACACAAAAAAGATTAACCTAAGTTAATCTTGACAAACTCTAATATATCTATGGGACGGGCAGTGGGAATCGAACCCACGCATGTTGGAACCACAATCCAATGTGTTAACCACTTCACCATGCCCGCCATAAGACATAAATAATAATATCATATTATTTATGTTTTGACAAGTACTTTTTATTTATTTTTTTAGTATTCTTCTTTGACCTGGTTTTACAATTTTATCCAAACTATAAAGTTCTGAATATAAATACATTTTTCTAAATAACATAGGGTCAGCTTTACATCTGTCTTCTATTTTCTTTTTTATACCTTCAGATAATATATTATCTGATATATTTACTATAAAACCACAATGAGGACAAACCTGATAATATCTATGCCATTTAGAATTTAAATCAACAAATATATCTTCTTCATTAATATTAAAAAATTCTAAACATGGTTTTGTATTATCTGGTCTAATTAACCTTTTCTCGCATTGAATAGAAGTATCAAACTTCTCTAAATCGCATTTAACTTCTAAATCACATGGCAATTCATCATGATACTCCAAATATATTTTTTGTTTTTCTTCTTCTGTTAATATAGAATAGTTATATTCATAATGATTTCTCATATTAGAAACATATTTTATAAATAAACTACTTTTTAATCCAACATCAGTTTTATCTCTCATAAATTTTTTTGAATTTCTTAACATAATAGCAGAATAATTATAGTTAGTATAATTATCTATATCATTAAAAGTTTGATACATTCCACTAGTCCAAATTTTACCATCATTTTTATATCTATTAATTCTAATATATTCATCTATTACTAATAATTTATTATTTTTATTTTTTATATCTCCTGTTTGTTTAGAGATAAATTCATAAAGCAATTTTAGTAAATAAAAACAATCTAAATTTAATTTTAATTCTTCATATTCATATCGCTGATTTTTTCTTTCTAATAATTCCAATCCTTTTTTATATTGCTTTAAGTATTCATTATCATTTTTATGTATTTCTATAAATCTATATAAGCTACTTTCTTCCATCTTTATATCACTTAATAGAAAAAATTCTATTAATAATAAAAGTTCATTAGGTAATGTTTTTAAATAAATAAAAGTTTTAACATCAAGACTTTTATATTCTGTATTTTCCATTTCTTCCATATAAGGAGCCAATATAAACAAAGTATTTTCATATATAAATTTATATCTTTTTATTAATTCTTCTTTAATTTCTTCATTTATCATTAACTAACCCTCCTGCTTATATGATAACATAAATTTTTGTTATAATCTAGTTGGTTCCACATTAATTTCCACATTCACTTTATTTTCTGTTTTATATCTTTCATCTAATATTTTTAAAATGCTTTTTAATTTATTATCATGTCTATATTTTATAATACATTGAAAATGATATATATTATTTATTTTAAACATATTAGCCATAGTAGGACCTAATACTATGGTGTTTTCTTCTAAATTTTTTTTTAAATAGTCTCCTATTTTATTAGCATGTTCAAAACCTAATTCATAATCTTTACAACTTATATTTACTAAAGTTATAAAATAATATGGTGGATAATTTAATTTTTTTCTTATACTCATTTCTTCTTTATAAAAAGATAAATAATTATGATCTTTGGCTAAAACAATACTATAATGTTTATTATTGTATGTTTGAATAATTACTTCTCCTTTTAAATCTCCCCTACCAGCTCGTCCTGATACTTGTGATAAGAGTTGAAAGGTTCTTTCAGCACTTCGAAAATCAGGAATGCTTAAACTCATATCAGCGTTCATTACCCCTACTAAAGTAACTAACGGAAAATCAAGTCCTTTCGCAATCATTTGTGTACCTACTAAAATATCATATTTATGTTCTCCAAAATCTTTTATTATTTGCGCGTGTGCACCTTTTCTAGAAGTAGTATCCATATCCATTCTAATTATATTAGCGGATGGAAAAAGTTTTTTTAACTCTTCTTCTAATTTTTGAGTACCCATACCATAATCTTTTATGTCAGTACTACCACAATTAGAACATTTATCTATTTTCTTTTTAAAATAACCACAATAATGGCATCTTAACATATTAGAAGTTTTATGATAAGTTAAACTAATATCACATCTAGGGCATTTTTCTACATGACCACAACTTGAACAAGTAAGCATAGATGAGTATCCTCTTCTATTTAAAAGAAGAATTATTTGTTCATGTTTATTTAATTTTTCGTTTATTTTATCTATAAGTAACTCTGAAAAAATAAAATTATTCTTTTTTACTTCTTCTTTCATATCTACTATATGTACTATTGGAAGAATACTATTTGATGGTCTTTTTGTTAATGTTAAAAGTTCATATACGTGATTACCTGCTCTTGCAAAAGATTCTAACGATGGTGTTGCACTACCGAGTATTACAGGGCAATTATGATATTTACTTCGCCATAAGGCAATATCTCTTGCATTATACCTTGGATTAGAGTCTTCTTGTTTATAAGTATTTGTATGTTCTTCATCAATAACTATTACTCCAATATTAGATAGTGGTGCAAAAATAGCACTTCTAGCTCCTACTACTATTTTAACAATACCTTGTTGGATTTTTCTATATTCATCATATTTTTCACCATCAGAAAGTCCGCTATGAAGAATAGCTACATTATCTCCAAAACGATTTACAAATCTTTTTACTATTTGAGGAGTCAAACTAATCTCAGGTACTAACATAATTGCAGTTTTTCCATCTTTTAATACACTATCTATTACGTTCATATATACTTCTGTTTTACCAGATCCAGTAACACCATATAATAAAAAAGTTTTACTTTCATTTTTATGTTCTATTATTTTATTTACCACTTTATTTTGATCTTCATTTAAAATTATCTCTTTATAGTTAACATCTTTTTCTACTTTATAACGGTATGCTTCTCTTTCTTCTATTTTTATTAATTCATGTTTTAATAAAGTAGTTATTTCACTAGTAATAGCATTTATTTTTATCTCTTTTTCTATTAATAATTTATTTAATAATTCTTTTTGCTTTTCATATCTACATTTATTTATATATAGGGTAATTTCATCATTATTTTTATTTAAAAGTATATATTTATCATATTTCTTATTTAAAGATACTTTATTTTTAGCCTTTAACGCTTTAGGTAACATTGCTTGATAAGCACTAATTTTAGAGCATAAAGTAGACTCTACAATAAAGTCTCCCATAAGGAGCATCTCTTTAGTTAAAATAGGTTCTGTATCTACTAAGGATATTATTTCTTTTACTTCATAATTAGAATCTATTTTATCTTTTATTTCTAAGACAAATCCTTCTAATTCCATTTTACCAAAAGGCACTTTAACTCGCATACCTACTTTAATATTTTTTGTAAATTCACTTGGAACTTTATAATCAAATGTTTTATCAACTGCTTTAACTCCAATTTCTACAATAACACTAGCATACATAATTACCACCTTAAACAAATACTATCATATACTTTAATTTTGTGTCAAGAAAAAAAGATTAAATAAATTAACCTTTATAACCACTTAGAACTAGATATTTCCAGTACTCTCTTCTTTTCATAATTATTAGTAAATAAAACAATTTTCTTAATCAATTCTTTAATTAAACTTTGATTATTTAAAGATATATCTTCTACAGTAAGAATCTTTGATAAACCTTTCTTGTATCTTCTATCTTTTACATACATACTTAAACTCTTATCTATAAAAGAAATTATTGTTAATTGTTTTTCATTATTTCCATCTGTAGAAAATACTAAATCTTGATACCAATCTATTAATTTACTTGATAAGGTATCCCCATATTCATAGTCATAATTAACAATACTATCGAAATTAGGACAATACTTTAATACTTTTTGCACATACTCAATATCAATTGTTTGTGTTTTAACCATTTCTATCTCCTTTACTATACTACTATAATAAGTATACCAATATATACTAACAAAGTAAAGAAAAAAAATAATCCTATTACAAGGATTATTAGTATGAATCAACATTAATTTTTATTTTTTTATTATCTTTTAGATAAGAACTAGCTTGAACAATAGTTCTTATAGAATTAATGATATTTCCGTTTTTTCCTATTACTTTAGGCATTTCACTAGAAGGTACCATTATTTCTATTAATATCGTATTTTCTTCATCTGATTCAAATTCTTTTACTGATACTGATTCGGAATCAGTTACTAACTTTTTTACAATAGTTTCTGTAAGTTCTACAAAATTCATTATTTACCTTGTCTCATGTTATGGTATTTTTCCATAACTCCAGCTTTAGATAAAAGATTTTTTACAGTATCAGTAGGAATAGCTCCATTACCTAGCCATTTAATTGCTAAGTCTTCATCTACTTTAACTTCAGCAGGATTTGTAAGAGGATTATAAGTTCCTACTTGTTCAATAACTTTTCCATCTCTTGGACTTCTTGAATCCGCTACTACGATACGATAGAAAGGTGCTTTTTTAGCTCCCATTCTTTTTAATCTAATTTTTACAGCCATTTTCTTGCCCTCCTTTTGACTTAATTAATAATATCATAAAAAATAATGCCTGTCAACCCAAAAATGTTTACACCTTAAATCTATTATATAAAAAGACTATAAATTATTTATAATCTCTTTTATACCTTCTTCAGGAATAAATCCAATATGTTTTTTTACTTCTTTTCCATCTTTAAAGAAGATAATTGTAGGAATACTCATAACGCCATATCTTCTTGCTAATTCTTCATTCTTATCAACATCTACTTTAATAAATTTAACATTAGTATTTTCATTTCCTAACTTTTCAATTATAGGTCCTAGCATTTTACAAGGCCCACACCAAGTAGCAAAAAAGTCCACTACTACTATCCCTTCTTTAATTAATTCATCATAATTTTCATTTTCAAAATGTATAAGTGCCATATTATCATCCTTTCTTTTATTTATATTTTTCAATAAATTCATCATCTTCTACAATGATTTTATTTCTATCAATTAAACTTTTAGCACTTTCGTAACTAATTGCTTTTTTCTCTAGCATAAAAGTTAATACTTCTTCATTTAATTCTTTAGTACTTTTATCTTCTCTATTATCAATTATTGAATATACTTCTGTATATATTTCTACAGTATCATCAGCAAGTCCTGATAATATTGGAGTATCATTTAAAATTTTATTTGCAAACTCAGACTCACTTAAATCTACTAAATTAAGTACTGGCAAACTAATAACAAATAATACTATAAACGTATAAACATAGCATTCAATTAATCCTACAAATATACCTAATATCTTTGAAGGAATTGCTAAAAATATTGTTGCTTTTAATAATAATTCTGCTAAACCAGTAATAGCTATTAATATTCTAAGTAATATAAATAGTAATGAAAATACTACTAAAAAAGCTATTACTTCATATAAAATAATATTTAATACTTGAATACCTTTAAAATCACCCCAAAAATCAAAAAATGGTAAATTTTCATAAAATAACACACTTAAATTATTTTTAAACATAAATGCTATTATAATTATTGCAAATGTACCAACAAAACTAACTGTTTTTTTAATAGCACCTTGCTTAAAACCTATAACAGCACCCATCAATAACACTAATATTATTATTATATCTATAATATTCATTATTTTACTCCTCCTATGTTATTATTATATAACATTATTTTTAAAAAATAAAGAAATATTAAATATTGTATAGTTAAAAATGTATATTTATGATAAAATTACTTTATAAATGGAGGTAAAAAAATGAAACAAAAAACTATTACTAAGGTAATTAAAGTTAATGATAAAATAAAAGAAAAAATGATTGAGTTTTATGAATGTAAAAAAAGATTAAAGACTCCTCCCTATGCTATTTTTCAAGCAGATGAAAATGATACAGTTATTACTTTATATGAATCAGGTAAAGTAATGTTTCAAGGAATATCTGCAGATGTTGAAGCTAGTATGTGGGAAATGATAAGTAAAAGTGATGGCAACTTAAAAGACTTTTTTGAAGAAGAAAGTAATAAAAAGAATACTAAAGAAGAAATAAATATTCCCATAGATATAAGTTCTATTGGATCTGATGAAGTTGGAACAGGAGACTATTTTGGACCAATAGTAGTTACTGCTTCTTATGTAAAAAAAGAAAATATTCCTTTCTTAACAGAATTAGGAGTAAGAGACTCTAAAAAATTAAGTGATGAAAAGATATTAGAAATAGTTCCTCAAATTATAAAAAAGATTCCATATAAGACACTTATTTTAAATAATAAAGATTATAACTCTTATTATGGAAAAGATATGAACATGAATAAAATAAAAGCAATTTTACATAATAAAGTATTATATAGTTTAGTAAATGAAAATAATTATAAATATGACTATATAGTAATAGATCAGTTTGAAAGTCCTAAAAGTTATTATAATCATTTAAGTGATACTAATAAAATAGTCACTGGTATTACTTTTATTACTAAAGCGGAAGATAAATGTTTATCAGTAGCATGTTCTTCATTAATAAGTAGATATATATTTATAAAAGAAATAGATAAACTAAGCGATAAATACGGATTATTTATTCCAAAAGGTGCTTCTTCTTATGTAGATGATATTGCCATAAAGTTAGTAGATAAATACGGAGAAAATGTATTAAGTGATGTTGCTAAATTAAACTTTAGTAACACTAGTAGAATTATTAGAAAGTAGGATTAATATGATAGCAGTACAAAAAGAAGTAAATGATAATTTAGATGATTATAATATAATTCTTAAAAACAATGATAGTTCACTAACTATTTTTAAAGATAAAGATACTATTACTTGGTCTTTAGAAAATGCTAACGATAATTACATTATATTTAGTCTCGAAAACTATCATATTTATAACATATTAGATGATTTATATAACAATATTATTAATTGCAATATGGAAAACTTTAAAAATTTTAGTTATAATGAATTTATTAAATTTTTAGCTACTATAAAACAAATGACTAAACAAGATGGAAATATAACCATTAATGATAATAAAAATAAATTAAAAATAGAAAAACATGATTATTACTTTAAAATATCTTTTTTAGGCAGTAACACTATTTCTATGTCTAAAGATAATTTATCTTTAGCATTTGTCTTCTTTATAAATAATTTTAATGAATTTAAAGAAATAAATCTTAATGATAATCAAATATCTATACCCGAATATTTATTTAAAAAATTACAAAGAAAAAGAATTAGATAACTTGAAGTTGTAAAAAAAAGCATACACATTCATTGTATATACTTTTATCTTATAACTTCAATAAATCTAGTTTTTTTATTCTTCAATCATTTTATTTAATAAACCAAAAACTGATTCAATAGTTTTCTTTAAATATTCATTTATAGTTAATGAGGTATTAGTAACTACGTCAGTAAATTTATTAGTATAATCTTTTCTTGTTTCAACTGTATAATCTTTTAAATCAATATCTTCTCCATTTCTAACATCTTCTTCAAATTTTTTCATTTCTTCTTCCGTTAAATATTTTTTATTAGCAAGTTCATATTCATAATAACCACTTTCTCCAATTACATATGATATAACAAATGCCACAAAAAAGATTCCAAAGATAGCTTTAATTAAAAATTTTTTATTCATCTATATCTTCCTTTATATATTTATATAATATGTCAGAAATGGCTTCAATAGTATTAAATACTTCTTCAATATTATTTTCATATCCCCCTACTTCAATTAATATACTATTACCACTTATATCTTGATTATATATTCCGTCTACTCCCGGTCCTTCTTTTTTATATATTCCCCTACTTAATCCCGGATAATACTCGTTAAACAAATTATTTATATTAGTGACAGTCTCTAAATTAGCCTCATAATTATCATGTTCTAGTCCCACTACAAAAAGTATTTTAGCATAACTTTTCCCTTCTATATTAGCAGTTGATACTTCCTTTGTAATAGAATCTCTATGAATATCTATAAAGTATTTAAGAGATGAATATTTACTCTTTTTATCCATTATTAATAATCTACTTGCTTTATAAGATGAAGAAGAACCCCAGCCATTTATAGAAAGAAAATCAGCCATATTAGTATCTTCAACAATAGTAGAAAGTCCTAATTTATTTAATTTTTCTTTTAATATATATGATGCCATTAATACATTAGGAGTTATTCCATATATATCTAAATTCTTATTATCATAATTTTCTAATTGATGTGTATTATATATATAAATAATAGGATTATCAACATCAACTGGATTAGGATCTTCTATATAAGAACTAATGTCTTTAAGTTCTTCTAAATTACTATAATCATCATTATGTTCTATTGCTACAGTTTCTTCTGTTTTGCCTTGTGATAATATAGATGTATTAAGTAAAGTTGAAGGTTCTCTAAAATCTATATTTAAAAAGAAATTAACAGTACTATTTACTACTTTTGGTATAGACATTTCTTCAAAAGTTTTAATACTACCTCCATTTAATAAGAAATTAATAAATTCTTCATTAGTTATCTTAGGATTACTCTTCATTGTATAATAAAAAGTATAAGCAAAAACAACATATATAATAAATATATATATAAAGTATTTTACTTTTACTTTTTTCTTTTTAGGAGTCTTTAAATTCATTTTATTTTTCTTATTAAATATCATTATACATCACCATCTTCATTATATTACTTAATAATGAGATATTTGTCGATGTAATGCATTATTTAATGAATTTGCAATTATTTCACTTAGTTTTAATATTAGATAATCTATTTCGGTATTAGTAACCATTAAATTATAATTAATTGAAGTTAATACTTCATTAATTAAACTAAGTTTATCTTCTTCGGATAATTCCCCAATCATACCTAATATTTCTTTTTTCTCATCAGTAGATAAATCACTATTTTTTATTTTATCTAAGTAATTTCCAAACTTTGTATATGTAAGTTTACTTTTAGAAAAATTATTTTTTATATATGATATATGTTTAAGTAAATATTTAATTGTATCATTAACAATTATTGAAGATTCTACTACTGTGGGTACTCCAATTGCTATTACAGGTACTCCAATAGTATCTTTATTTATTTCTTTTCTTGAGTTTCCTATTCCACTTCCTGGATGTATTCCGGTATCAGTCATTTGAATAGTTTTATTTAGTCTATTTATTGAAGATGATGCAAGAGCATCTATTGTTATAATAAACTTAGGTTTTATAGTATTTACAATTGATTTAATAATATCACTTGTTTCTATTCCAGTATTTCCCATAACATCAGGAATAATGGCAGATACACTTCTAAGTCCCTCTTTATGATTAGTATTTAATATAAATAAGTGCCTAGTTACTAATATATTTTTTATAGATAATGGTCCTAATGCATCCGGGGTTGATTTTTCATTACCTAGTCCAATTATTAAACAATCATCATCATCCTTTATATTAAGTTTATTAAGTAATTTCTTTATTTCGTTTTCAAAACATTTACCTATCTTTTCTCTATCTTCATAATTAGTTACATCATCAAATTCTATTGTAATATAAGTTCCTTTCTTCTTATTTAGTTCTTCTTCTATATCTTTTTCTACTTCTACTCTAGTTATTTTAACTCCCTCATAATTATCAGTTTCTTTATTAATGTTACTATTATTATCAATAATATCTACAATTAAATCTGTCCTAATATTATACTTAGATAAATTTATTTTATTTTCCATCATATCACCTTTTAATATTTTTTCCAAAAAATGTAGAAAATATTTGCCTTTTTATAATTTTTTTGTTAAAATTATATATAGTTATCTGAAGGGAGGATTTAATAATGGCAAATGTTAAGAACGCAGTAAAAAAGATTAAACAAATTAACAAGACTACACTTGCTCATCAACAATTAAAATCTACTGTTAAAAACGCTATTAAAAATACTGATAAAGCTGTATTAGCAGGAGACAAAGAAAAAGCAGAAGCAAGTTTAAGATTAGCTATTAAAAGTTTAGATAATGCTAAATCTAAAGGTTTAGTACATAAAAATAAAGTTGATAGAGAAAAATCTCGTTTAACTAAAAAAGTAAATTCTATGGAAGCAAAATAAGCTTCTTTTTTTATTATAAATCGCAAAATCCCTACAAAATGTGTTTTGTAGGGATAATATAGATATTAGAACTAGTTATGAAACTATTTCAAATGGTTCTGTCATGCTTCCATTACCAGAAAATGTGATATCAGATTTGAGTGAAATCACAGGGCGGAGAGCGAAAGAGAAGACCGCGCCGTTCGAAGCGAGGCGGCCGGTGGAGTCAACGCGCCAAACGCGAGAGCGGCCGTAGGTGAAGTAGGAAGGACTTATTGTCCAATAAATTTGTCCACTATATAAATAATATGATGAATTTGACGTATAAACTTTCCCTCCAGCATATACTACTTCATCGGCTTTAATTAAACCAACTGGATAAGTTAATTTGCCATTTCCTAAACTGCCGGAAGTAGTAAATTTATCATTGTTTTGGGGGCATTTTAAACTTGGTATTTTATTAGTATAAAGTCTATTATATGCCATATAGTATGTAGCTGTAGTACCTATACCTGTTCCACTTGATAAACTTCTATCGTTACAGTAAATAGCATCTGCTACATACTGACTATATCCAACATCGACAATATTAGTTTTATACCAATTATCATTGGCAGTTTTTATAGTACTACTATTAGTATTGGTATGTGTATCTTCATAGGTACTAGAACCTGGTGTTCCATACATATATCCAACATAAGCATTATCATTATAACTACTATTAAATGCAGTAGTACTTACTTGTCTATCAGTACTAGATTCTCCATTAGAGTGAGCACTTGTTCCATCATATATCATCCTAATAGTACCGTCGCCATTTATTCTTATTATTCGCCAGTAAAATCCTGCAAACTTAACATAATTATTTTCGACTGCTCCTCTAAAATAATATGATGTTCCAAGGTCATCTTCCGCTGACCATATTCCTTCATCTGTTGTAGCTACTTGATTAAAGTCAGGTGTTCCACTATTGATTGTTACTCCTAATTCTTCAAACTTATCTACGGTTAAATTAAATTCTGACTTATAAATACCTGTTATTAAATATCTATTTGTTGGCAAATTTAAACTACTTGTACTAGAGTATCCTACTCCTATATTTATTATTATTGATGAACTTGTTTTATTTTCTATTACAAATGATACTTTAGCATTACTATTACTAGAAAGTTGTCCTAAAGTATCATTTTGTGTATCTTCTTTTTTGCCTATTACTATATTATCATTAATACTAGCAGGTTTTATCATTTCATACCATACTCCATAGTACAAACTACTATTTGTATTATTTGATACAGTAAATTCTATTATTTTCTTTTCTCCTGCTTTTAAAGTTAATCTTTCATATTCTATTGTTTCAGTGTTTGTAGGTATAGTACTTGCACTTAAATTTACTATATCATTTGTACTGGTACTTGCTGTAAACATTGCATATGTTGAATATAACGATAAAACTATTAAACCTATTACAATAATACTTAATAAATAATTTCTTTTCATACTTCTTTAACTCCTTTTTAACACGAAAAAAACTATAGCAAATAATTCTAGTTTCCTAGAACTTTACTATAGTTATATTTATTTACATTATTATTTTTTGTTAACAGATAAGTAAGTTTATACCCCCCCCCCTAATTTACAAACAGTTAATTTAGTTAAATATCTATTCATTTTTATTCTCCTTCCATTTGTAAATTAAGTGAGTTATTTACTCTACTGTTTACATTATTAATATATCATAATTTGTAATAGTTAGCAAGATTTTTTCTTTACTTTTTGTTTTTCGTAATACAAAAATTTAAATATATTAAAATTAAATAATAAAATACTTAAATTAGAAATAATAATTATTGCATCTGCTAGTGCACCTGAATATGATAATACACTAAAGTCATATATAAACCAAATACTATAAGAAATAATTGCCCCTATTACAACAAATTTCTTTTTCTTAGTTAAAGAATAACCATCTACTAAACTAGCTATTATTGGTAATATATCAATTAAATTAATTAAAGATATAAGTCCTCCAAATATTCTAACAGGTATACTTATTAAATAAATAAGATTATCTTTAGTAGTCTTATAATATCCATAATCAAATATTATTTCAAAAAAACATATAAATAATCCACCATAAGCCCCTAATAAGAGATAATGAATACAATATAAAATATTACCTATTATTTGAAATACAATTATTTTATTAGTATCTTTTCTATGATAGCTAAGTATTAAAAATACCCATGCTATTATTCCTAATACTTGAATTAATAGAAACTTTATATCCATGTCCTGCCTCCATCTATATTTCTATTATAAACTAATTCTGTACTACCTTCAACATAATAATTATCAATACTTTCAATTAATTTCCAATTAAGTTTTTTTATAATACTTTCATATTTATAAATAACACTTTTAGGGATAGTAATTAAAGAATCAGTTACTTTTAATAAATTAATTGCTTCATTTATTAATTCTTTAACCATTCCTTTATTTTGATATTCTTCTTTTATAAATAAAGTACATATTTTTTCTCTTCATATTTAATATTACATATACCTACTATATCATTATTTATCATTAATAATATGGTATCCCTAGTATCTAAATATATACCAGGAATATGTTTATTCATAAACCAACTTTCATATTCAGGATAATATTTTTTTAATGAACTTGTCATATCTAATATATTTTTTACAATATCATCTATATCTTTATTATTAATAATACTTGATAGTAATATATATTTACTCATACATAAACTTCTTTAATAGAAAAAGAGGTTACCCTCTTATACTTCTGTAATGACTGTAATTATCATTGGTTTATTACCTGTTTGAATACTTAAATATTTTCCTATTTCTTCTCTAATAGTAGTTTTTATTTTTGTGTATTCTACATAATTATTAGTAGTATTATCTTTAATAATTTTACTACACATTTCTTTTAAAGTGTTTAATAGTTCTGTACTATCTTTTACATAAATAAATCCTCTTGTTAATATTTCTGGTCCACATAATATTTCTTTAGTTTTTTTATTTAATGTTGTAGATACTATCATAATACCATTATCAGATAACATTTCTCTATCTTTTAAGACAAGTTCTCCAATATCATCAGAAGAATTCCCATCAATTAATATACTACCATTAGATACTTTTAAATAGTCTTCCACTAATTTACCATCTACAAATGTTGCAACATCTCCATTTTGTTTTAAAATAATATTACTTTCAGGAATACCTACCTTAACTGCTAAATCAGCATTATATACTTGAGTATAATATTCTCCTTTTATTGGGAAATAATATTTAGGTTTCATAAGATCAATCATCATCATTAAGTCTTCACTTGAAGCATGATGTGATAAATATTTACCATTACTTAAAGTAACAACATTAGCATCAAACTTAGCTATTTCATCTAAAATATGATAAAATGTTTTTTCACGTCCTTCATATAAAGGAACCGCTATAAAAATTGTATCGCTAGGTTTAATTTTTACAAATTTATCATATCCATTTACTATTTTTAAAATATTAGAATATGGTTTCTCTCTTTCATCAGAAGTAAGTACTACTACATTATTATCATTTATATTTGATAAATCTCCTACTGTTTTCTTATCAACATTTAAGTAACCATTTAATATAGCATTGTTAATTATATTTTGTAATCTTTTTCCCATTATTACTACTTTTCTATTTGTCTTTGATACTTCATTAAATAACTCTTGTATTCTATATAAATGGGAACTTAATACATTAAATATAATTCTTCCATCTGCTTTATTTAAAGTTTCTTTAATTAATGAACTAATACGATGATTAGGAGCTGTATGTCCAGGATTATCAGCATACATTGACTCAGTTAATAAACATAATACCCCTTGTTTTCCAATATAGGCAAGTTTTCCCATATCTGTTTCATAGTTTCCTCTCATAAGAGAATCAAATACAAAGTCTGATGCATAAAAAATAACACCATCATTAGTATAAATTGCATACCCTAAATTATCAGGAATAGAATGTGATAAATTTACAGGAAATACTTTTACATTTCCAAAAGATAAAGTTTTATAAGGTTTTATTTCAATTAAATTATCAGTTTTTAATTTATATGTTTCAAATTCTTTCTTTACTATATCAATAGTAAATTTAGCCCCATATACATTTATTCCTTCTAAATCACCAATTATATCGGTAAGTGCACCCATATTTTCATCATGTCCATGTGTTAAAAATATACCTTTTATTCTTTTTTTATTTTCTTTTAAATATTCAATATTAGGAATTATATAATCTATTCCTAATGTATTTTCATCTGCATATTTTAGTCCAGCGTCTATTACAAAAATACTTTTATCAACTTCTATTACATACATATTTTTACCGTTTTCATTAAGTCCGCCTAAACTAAATATTTTTATTTTACTCATTGTTCTCCTTTCCTTAATAAAGTATAAAGACTATATAATTATAACAAAATATTTAGAATATTACAAGGTTTTATTTAATAGATTTATATTGGATGGTGAAATATGAATATTATTGATAAAAACTTTTATGAGCTTGTAAATACAATAAACAAAATGGATGTAAATGAAATTTTTGAGAATATAAAAGAAAATTATATGAAAGTACATCCTGATACTAGAGCTTCTATTGAAAAATTTGTAAATAATTTTAATTATTGGGGTACACTAAACGAAAATAATAATGATTTTAACTTAATATACGATAAATCTTTATCTTTTTATGAACATTTAGAAGACTATATTTGGTTATATAAAAATTTAAAAGATTATCGTTCTAAAAAATTATTATATGGTATTTTAAATAACTTATATAGGTATGATTTTACTACTTTAAAGGAATGCTATGACAGTACTTTTAAACATTATTTTGATTTAAACTTAATACCAACATGTAGTAATTCTATATTTGTTGATTTAGGAGCATATACCGGAGATACAATACTAGACTTTATTAATACATATGGAGAATACTCATATGATAAAATATATGCTTATGATATAACTAAAACGAGTATTGCTAAAATGAAAAATAATTTAGCAAAATATGACAATATAATATATAGAAATGTTGCTGTCTCTGATAAAGAAGAATCTTTATACATAAAAGAAAGTAATGTTGATGCATCCGCTAATATAGTTAATAATGAAGGTAATAATGAAATTAAAGCGACTACAATAGATAATGATATAAAAGAAAAAATATCTATTATAAAAATGGATATTGAAGGATATGAACAAAAAGCTATTAATGGGGCTATTAATCATATTAAAAATGATAATCCAATACTATTAATTTCTGTTTATCACAATAATGAAGACTTATGGAAAATACCTAAAATGATATATGAAATAAATAATAATTATGACTTTTATTTAAATAGCCATGGTAGCAATGTATTTCCAACAGAAATTGTCCTTGTATGTATACCAAAAAAAGTGACTAACTAATCACTTTTTTGTTTACTATATTTTTAAATTGTTCACCACGATCTGCAAAATTTTTAAACATATCGAAACTTGCACTAGCTGGAGAAAATAATACTATTTCTCCTTTTTTTGCATTGTTTATTGCAACATCTACGGCTTCTTCTAAAGAAGATACAATAAATTTATTTATCTTCTTGTTTAGTTTTTCTTCTGCTTTAACTGTAGCATTATATATTTTTTCTTTAGTGTCTCCCATTAATATTAAAGTAGATACTTTATTAACAATAGGCTCTCCAATTACATCATAATCTATGTGTTTATCATAACCACCTGCTATTAAAACAATATTTTCTTCATAAGAATTTAATCCAGCAATTGTTCTAGTAGGACTAGAAGAAACTGAATCATTATACCATTTAACACCATTTATTTCACACACATATTCTAGTCTGTGTTCTACTCCTTTAAAACTTTTAAATACTTCTACTGTTTTATTTATATTAATTAAATCTATTATTGCTGTTAAACAAGTACAAATATTTTCATAATTATGATTACCTCTTAGTAATATATCTTTTGTATCCAATACTTTTGTATATTGATTATTAGTTACCATATATATGGCATTATCTTTAATGCAAAATCCATTACTTATATTATCAAATTTAGAAAAATATCTTACTTCTCCTTTAGCATAATTACTAAAATTCTTTACTATTTCATCATTATAATTTAATACACATATATCTTCTTTATTTTGATTATCAATAATTCTTCTTTTAGAAAGTATGTATTCTCCCATATCCTTATGGATATTTAAGTGATTTGGTGTTATATTAGTAACTACTGAAATGTTAGGACTAACAGTCATACCCATAAGTTGAAAACTACTAAGTTCTAAAACTACTATATCTGTATTAGTCATTTCACTAGCTTTTGTAAATAAAGGAGTTCCTATATTACCACCAATATATACGTTATAACCATTTGCTTTTAAACATTCTGATATCAAAGTTGTAGTAGTTGTTTTTCCATCACTTCCTGTTATTCCAATTATTTTAGAGGGTATTAACTTCATAAGCATTTCTATTTCTGTTGTAACTAAACATCCCCTATTTGCTTCTTCTATTAGTTCTTTCCTTGTAGGAAGTATACTAGGACTTCTAAAAATTATATCAAATCCTTTTAGTCCTTCCATATAACTACTTCCTAATACACAATTTAAATTATATTTATTTATTTTTTCTTGAATAATACTACTTAATTTATCATATTCTTTTTCATCAAATAAAGAAACATTTGCACCATAATCATACAAATAATCAATTAAAGGAAGATTACTAACTCCAAGGCCTAATATAGCCACTTTCTTTCCTTTTAAAGATGAATTAAATTCTTTTAATTTTAAATTCTCCATAATCACTCCTCTTTTCAACATTTATTATATACTATTATCAATTACTTCTTTAATTATTTTTTTAGATTTTTCAAATAATACTTCTTCATCATTATTCAAATTAATATCTAACTTCTCTTTAATACCATTTCTATTTATTACACAAGGAATACTAATATAAAGTCCTTCTTCATCATAAGCAGATACTGTAATAATTGCATTTTCATCATTTAATATGGCATTAGTTATTGTAAGTAAACAAGTTCCTATTCCATAAGAAGTATTCCCTTTTTTCTTTATAATGTCATATGCTGAATCTCTTACATGAATTTCTATTTCTTTTTTTTCTTCAAGAGTTAATTTATCACTTATATTAATCGTTCCAATTAAAGCTGTACTCCATGCGATAAATTCTGAATCTCCATGCTCCCCCATAACATAAGCATGAACATTTTTAGGACTTATATTTAATTTTTTAGATAACATATATCTAAGTCTTGCTGTATCTAAACTAGTACCTGTTCCAATTACTTTATTAGGGTTTATTCCAGAATACTTGTATGTTATATAACTCATTGCATCTAAAGGATTTGTAGCCACTAAAAATATTCCATTAAATCCGCTTTCCATAACACTAGTAACAATACTTTTAAATATAATATCATTTTTATGAATTAAGTCAAGTCTCGTTTCTCCTACTTCTTGATTAGCACCCGCCGATAATACTACAATATCAGCATTAGAACAATCTTTATAGTCTCCTGCTTTTATATTAATTGTATTTGGAGAATATGGTAAACTATGATTTAAATCCATTGCTTCTCCTTCAGCCTTTTCTTTATTCTTATCTATTAATACAAGTTCATCAACGTTACATTTTTGATTAATTAAAGAATAAGCATAACTCATACCTACATTTCCACATCCAATTATTACTATTTTACTCATTTTATCCTGCCTTTCCGTAAACTTCTCCATTTTCTAGTTCAATATTTTTATAATAAAATAGTTCACTTACACTCACTATTTGATAACCTTCACTTATTAATTTAGGTACTACAATATCTACTGCCTTTACAGTTGCACTATATATATCATGCATAAGAATAATATCTCCATCACTTACTTTATTCATAATTCTAGATACTATCTTAGTAGAATTATGACTTTTCCAATCTAAAGTATCTATATTCCATATTATTATAGGCATATTAATACTTTCTTTTATTTTTTTATTAAATGATCCATAACTAGGTCTTACTACTTTAGGATACCTTCCTATAACATTATATATAAGTTCATTAGTATCTTTTACTTCTTTTATTATATGTTCATTATCCATCTTTGTCATAAGTTTATGGGAATATGTATGATTACCTATTTCCATACCATATTTATCCATCTTTTCTAATATTTTTTCATTACCAGATATTTTACTACCTAAAACAAAGAAAGTAGCACTAACATTATATTTATTTAATATCTCTAATATTTTACTAGTATTATAATTAGGTCCATCATCAAAAGTAAGTGCTACCATCTTTTTATTTGTATCAATAATATCGTTTTGATATATATTACTATAATTAGTAGTAATACTAACTTCTTTTATATCTATATTATTATTATTTATATTAAAGACTATACTATCAATATTAACTTTATTATTTATATTAAAGACTATACTATCAATATTAACTTTATTATTTATATTAAAATATTTATAAAATATCACTTCTACTACATTATTATTAATACTATAATCATAATCCAAATACATATAACTATAAGTATCTACTTTATATTTAAATTCATTAATTGTATTATTTACATAATCATTAATGTGATTATCAATATTTTTATCATTAAAACAAGGATAATCTACTAGAATAAAATATTTATCATTATTTACATAATACTTTTTATTAATAATATCCTTATTATTTAATATAGATACTAACAATAACATAGTAATTACAATTATAACTATAATAAATATCTTTTTCATAGACTCACCCATTTAAATATATTTATTATAGTTAATTATTATTAATATTTTATATTATAACCATTAAATTCAACATTAAGAAATTTCTTTGATGATAAATAATCACACATATGTACAAATCTTTGAAGTTCCGTTACTGGTTTTGGTAACACTTCTTTTTTATGATAATCAGTATTCCACTGTCCCATATGACTTTCAATCATTCCACATAGTTTTCTTACATCATCAGTTTCCATATTTAACTTATTTGCATTTTCCATAATTTTTTTAGATATAAGAAGTGGATGATCTACTCTTGTATATTTTTCTTTAAGACTTCCTAATTTTAATCCATCATGAAGTATTAATGACATAATTATTAAATCTTTTTCATTATCACTAAATTTGCAGCCAATACTATCATTAGTAAGAAGTTCATAAGCTATTCTAACTGCTACTTTTGTATGTTTTACAAGTCCATGATTAGAACTCGCAAATTTAGGATGATATTTACCAGTAGATGAAGCTGGTATTGTAAAGAAATAATCCGGAAGTGTATTTATTAATACTTTTATATCTTCTTTATTCTTTTCATCTTTTATATATTCAATTTCTTTAGTAAAATATTCTGTCTTATTCATAAATTCCCCTTTCATAATTATTTTTCTTTAACATAAATATCTAATTTATTATAAGGTATTTCTACTTTGTTCTTGTCTAGTTCATTTTTAATTAATTTTAAAGTATTTCTTTTAACTCCTAGATATGTCATTGGCTTACATTCAATTACAATACTGTATACTATTGATGAATCACTTAAAGAGGATACACCAAGAAGTTCTACTTCTCCACATACATTCTCTACATTCTTAATATCATCTTTTAATCCTTCTAATATACTTTCTAGTTTATCAATATTAGTATTATAACTTACATTAATATCTACGATTACTTTAGCATTGGCTGCACTATAATTAATTACTTCTGTAAAAGCACTATTTGATATAGTCATAATTTCTCCCGTATATGCTTTTATTTTAGTATCTTTTAGTCCTGCTTCTATTACTTCTCCCATAAAGCCATTTATTTTTACTGTGTCTCCTACTGCATATGCTTCATCAAATATATTAAAAATACCAGCTAAAAAATCTTTAGCAATATCTTGACAAGCAAGTCCAAGTACTACTCCTACAATTCCTAAAGAAGCTATAATACTAGTAGTATCTACACCATACACGCTAAGTATAGCAAGTATAACAATAATAGCAATAAAATACTTAATTAAATTTTTTACAACAGATATTATTGTAATTCTTTTCTTATCCGTTTTTGCATTCTTATTAAATTTAAACTTACTAACTCTATTTATTGAACTAGCAATAACTCCATATAATATGATTCCTACTACTATATATATAATAGGCAAATAAAACTTTTGTGAACAAATAAAATCTAACATCTAATCAATCCTTCCTAGAAAAATTATATATTTATATATAAATTATGTCAATAATTTTAAAAGAAAAGACTATATAAATATATCATTATATATATCCATATAATCTTTTACTAATATTATCTTTATCTTATCTTTTACTTGTTTAGGAATATCTTCTAAATCATTATTATTATTTATTGGAATAAATACCTTATCTATATTATTAATTGAAGCCGCAATTAATTTTTCTTTAAGTCCCCCAATTGGTAATACTTTACCTCTTAATGTAATTTCTCCAGTCATACTTATTTTATTATTAACAACTTTATTTTTAAACATACTAATTAAGGAAGTAACTAACGTAACACCTGCAGATGGTCCATCTTTATGTACTGCACCTTCTTCAAAATGAATATGAATATCAATATTTTTAAATATTTTTTCATCAATTCCAAAATTACTTGCGTTGCTTTTTATATAACTAAGGGCTATATAAGCACTTTCTTTCATTACTTCACCTAAAGAACCCGTTAGTATTATTTTTCCTTCTCCTTTATAGTATGTAGAAGATACTTTAAGAGTACATCCCCCATATGGAGTATAAGCAAGACCATTTACTACCCCACTTTTATCTTCTTCTTCATTTTCAAGTTCTGTATATTTAGGTATACCTAAGTATTCCTCTAAATTATCTGTACCTATCATATAATTTCTTATTTGTTTATGTGTAGTAATATCAATAACAATACTTCGACATATCTTTGCTATTTTTCTTTCTAACTCTCTTACTCCTGCTTCTTTTGTATAAGAAGTAATTATTTTTAAGATTGCATCAGCTGTAATAATTACATTACTACTATTTATATTATGTTCTTTCAATAATTTAGGAATTAAATATTTCTTACATATTTCTTCTTTTTCATATAAAGTATAACTAGATAATTCTATTATCTCTAATCTATCTTTAAGAGCTAC
The DNA here is from genome assembly GCA_944368815.1 of uncultured Bacilli bacterium. Lineage (GTDB taxonomy): Bacteria > Bacillota_I > Bacilli_A > RF39 > UBA660 > CALVVX01. The sequence continues at coordinate 1,648 of CALVXD010000016.1, read as the reverse complement.
CGGAATTAAATTAATATCATTAGCAGTAAGTATAAACATAACATCAGATAAATCAAATTCTTCTTCAATATAATTATCACAAAACATACTATTTTGTTCCTTATCAAGTACATCTAATAAAGCTGCCGCAGGATCTCCTTTATAATCTTTAGTTATCTTGTCTATTTCATCTATTAAGAATACTGGATTATTACTACCAGCTTTCTTTATTCCTTGAATTATTTTACCAGCAGTTGCCCCAATATAAGTTTTTCTATGTCCCATAATTTCTGCTTCATCATTAATTCCTCCAACACTAATTTTAACAAATTTCTTATTTAGTGCCTTAGCAACTTCTTTGGCTAAAGTAGTCTTACCAACACCCGGAGGACCTACTAAACATATAATTGGAACATTTACATTATTAGTATTCTTCTTAACAGCAATATATTCAAGTATTCTCGTTTTTATTTTATCAAGGCCATAATGGCTATTATCTAAACTCTTACTAATACTATTAATATCATCATTATCTATTGTTTTAATATTCCAGGGCAAATCAATTAAATACTCAATGTAATTTCTAATAGTACTAATTTCTGGAGAAGCACTAGAAGTAAGTTCATATCTATTTATTTCTTCTTCTAATCTACTTTTTACCTTTTCAGGATAATTACCATTTTCTAACTTCTCTCTTAATATATCTACATCTTTTTCTTTAATATCTACATCCCCTAATTTTTCTTTTATTAATTTAATTTTTTCTCTTAATATATATTCTTTTTGACTTAAATCTAACTTATAACTTAAATCATCTTCAATATCTTGTTCTAATTTAATTGTTTCTATTTCTCGTTCCAAATCTTTGATAATTAAACGCATTCTATTCATGGCATTAATTGCATCTATATATTTAAGTTTCTCTTTATAATCTATAGTAAGTTCTGATACTACTATATCGGATAGCCTACTTATATTATTAATATTACTAATTCTTCCCATAACATTATTAGTCATATAAGGAGAAATATCTATATATCTTTTGAGTTCCCTAATTAACATTCTTTTTAAGGCATCTGCTTCTTTTTCGTCATAATCATATTCTTTAGTTTGTTTAACAAAAGCCTCTATATAAGTATCATTATCTATATAATTTAATACTTCTACTCTATCTATTCCCATAATTACTGCTCTAACACTGCCATTAGGAAGTACTAGTTTAGATTTAACTTTAGCAAGTATTGCTACTTTAGATAATGTTCTTATCTCAGGTTTTTCTTCTAATATATCTATTAAATTAACAAGTAAAATATATCCATCTTTATCTCTATCACTAATATTAAATACTGTTTTATCGTATTCACTAGTAATTTCCAATCTAAATTCATTATATGGTAATATTACTAAATCTCTTAAAAACATTACTGGTAAATTAGTCTCAACCATTATAGTCCACCTGCCATATTTTTCCATAATAAAAGTGATATATCTACATAATAACTACTAGTAGATACATCACTTCCTTTCCTTGATTTAATATTCTATCACATTTATAAAATATATCAAGTATTAAATTATATATTTTTAAATAAATTGTGACTATTCAGTAAAAATGTTACATTTATAAAATTTAATTCTCAGTAAAAATGTTACACAATATTTTATTTTT